>DATCQG010000291.1:0-15764 GCA_036569625.1 Dermatophilaceae bacterium
ACATCGGGCATGTCCGGTTCGCTGTCGCGTTCGATATCCTGCGTCGCTGGCTGACCCTTGGCCACGGCTATGACGTCACGCTGGTCCGCAACGTCACCGACGTCGACGACAAGATCCTGGCCAAGTCGGCCGAAGCCGGCACACCCTGGTGGGCCTGGAGCTATGTCAACGAACGCGCGACCAATGACGCGCTCGACCTGCTCGGGGTCCTGCGCCCGACCTACGAGCCGCGCGCGACCGGCCACATCCCCGAGATGAACGAGATCATGTCGATCCTCATCGACAAGGGTCACGCTTACGCCGCCGAGGACGGCAGTGGCGACGTCTACTTCGACGTCCGCAGCTATCCGGCATACGGGGAACTGACCCACCAGCGGACTCGACGACATGGAGGCGGCTGCGGACGCCGACCCGCGCGGCAAGCGTGACCCCCGCGACTTCGCGTTGTGGAAGGGCCACAAGGTCGGCGAGCCCGAGTCGGCGAGCTGGCCCACGGCATACGGTCCGGGCCGTCCGGGCTGGCACCTGGAGTGCTCGGCGATGGCACGCAAGTACCTCGGGGACACCTTTGACATCCATGGCGGTGGCGTCGACCTGCGCTTCCCGCACCACGAGAACGAGCAGGCCCAGTCGCGCGCTGCGGGGTTCGGTTTCGCCAACTACTGGCTGCACAACGCGTGGGTGACCGTCCAGGGCGAGAAGATGGGCAAGTCTCTGGGCAACGCGCTCCTGGTCAGCGAGATCACCAAGGTCGCGCGTCCGATCGCGGTCCGTTACTACCTGAGTGCGGCGCACTACCGCTCCACCATCGAGTATCACGAGGGGTCGCTTCGCGAGGCCGAGGCGGCTGTCGACCGCATCGATGGTTTCCTGCGTCGGGCGCTGCACGCAGGTTACTTCGAGTATGACGGGACTGCGGGTGAGCTCGCTGGTGGCGGCGAGCTCCCGGCGGACTTCGCGGCGGCCATGGATGACGACCTCAACGTCTCAGGCGCGCTCGCAGTTGTCCACGAGACCGTACGATCCGGCAACACGGCACTTGATGAGGGCGACGAGGAGAAGGCCCAGCGGCTGGGTCAGCAGGTCGTGGCCATGACAGAAGTCCTGGGCGTCAATCCGATTCACCCGCAATGGAACTCAGCGTCAGGCAACGGAGCCGACGACGCGCTTGATGCACTCGATGCGCTCGTCCGGGACCGCATCGAAGCCCGCGCTGGGGCCCGCGCGGCACGCGAGTTCGCTGCTGCGGACGAGATCCGCGATCGGCTGACGGCAGCGGGCATCATTGTCGAGGACACGAGCTCGGGCGCGCGCTGGTCGCTGGCCCGACGAACCGACGCCTGAAAGGCGACTGAACATGCCTGGTAACTCTCAGCGCCGAGGCGCCATCCGCGGACCCAAGAAGGGCCCGAGCGGCGGCAGCGGCGGCCAACGACGCAAAGGCCTCGAAGGGCGCGGTGCAACACCGAAGGCCACCGAGCGCCCCCAGCACCCGGCGCACAAGAACGCGGTCCGGAACGCCAAACGCGCGTCCTCTCCCGGCGCCCGGCCGGCTCGGAGTGGCGGTGCGGGTGCCCCCCGCCGGACCAAGGGCTCCAGCGAGATCGTCGCCGGCCGCAACTCCGTGGTGGAGGCGCTGCGGGCGAACATCCCCGCGACCACGATGTACGTCGCTGGCCGGATCGAGTCCGACGACCGGGTTCGTGAGGCTCTCAAGATGGCGACCAGCCGTTCGATCCCGGTTCTGGAGACCCCCCGTGGCGAGCTCGACCGGATCACCGACGGCGCGGTCCACCAGGGTCTTGCTCTCCAGGTTCCGGCGTACGTCTACGCCCACCCCAGCGATCTGGTCAACCCGGAGATTCCCGGAATACCGCTGATCGTCGCCCTGGACGGCATCACTGATCCGCGCAACCTGGGCGCGATCATCCGCTCGGTGGCAGCCTTCGGAGGCCACGGAGTTGTGGTGCCGGAACGGCGTTCGGTCGGGATGACCGCGAGCGCGTGGAAGACCTCCGCCGGTGCGGCGGCCCGCATTCTGATCGCGCAGTGCAGCAACCTCACCCGGGCCCTGGAGGACTACCGCAAGGCCGGCTTCTTCATCCTGGGCCTGGACATGGACGGCGACGTGCAGCTGCCCGACCTCGAGCTGGCCAAGGAGCCCCTGGTCATCGTGGTCGGCTCCGAGGGCAAGGGCCTCTCGCGGCTGGTCAGCGAGACCTGCGACCAGATCGTGTCGATCCCGATGTCCTCGGCCGTGGAGTCGCTCAACGCCGGCATTGCCACCGGCGTCACGCTGTACGAAGTGGCCCGGCGCCGCGCCCTCTAAGGTTGGCCCATGTCCGACTACGGCAGGCCGCCGCTGTCGGCCAACGGAGCCCAGGGCAGCCCGCCGCCCAACCCATCTCGTCTGGTCGATCCTGTCCACGGTCCTGTTGTTCCCCCTCCTGGCCATTGTCTCGATCGTCTTGGCCCGACAGGTCAAGAGCAGATGGGCCATGGGGGACATCGCTGGTGCGCGGAGCGCCTCGAGGAAGGCAAAGATGTTCGCCATCAGCGCGACCGTCCTCGCGGTCATCCAACTGTGCATCATAGGGATCTTCATCGTTGCGCTCCGCGGTTTCAGTCCCAGTTCCGGGTTGTGACCGTTCGGCCTGATCTCTTGGGCTGGCAGGCCGTCACCACCAGCGGTGTCACGTTGTGCGAAGAGGCTCGGCGTCGTGCCCTCTAGGGTTGGTCCGTGTCCGACTACGGCAGCACCACTCCGCCTCCGCCCCCACCACCACCGCCGCCGTACGGTGGCTACGGAGCGCAGGGCGCCCCGCCGCCCGCCTATCTGGTGTGGGCGATCCTGTCCACGGTCCTGGGTTTCGCGCCGTTGGGTGTCGCCTCGATCGTCTTCGCCGCGCAGGTCAACAACAAGTGGGCCATCGGGGACCTCGCCGGGGCTCAGAGCTCATCGGAGAAGGCCAAGATGTTCGCCATCTGGTCGGCCATCGTCCAGGTAATCATCATCGCCATCGTTGTAGTCCTCGCTCTGCTTCTCGGCGTTCTGCTCAAGGGCTTCAGCAACGTGGACTGACCGTTCAGTGCGACGCTGATGTTCTGGGTCATCGCAACGCGAGTGCGGCCTCGCTATCTCCCGCCCGATCAGCTGAGGGGAGCCAGCCACGCGCCGTACGTGGTGTTGCGATAGATCGTGAAGAGAAGAAAGAACGCTCCAAGAGCCACGTTGGCGCGCCCACTGATACGGAGCTGGTCAACGCTCCTCCCCCTCGCCGCCGAGAGGACCCGGCGTCCCCAGATCAGCGTCGCGACACCGAGGAGCACCATGACGGGCGCATTGTCGTGCAGCGCCGTCAGGGGGTCCCCGCTCGAGAGGGCAGCCACGCCGCGCAAAGTGCCACAGAACGGGCAGTGCAGGCCGGTGCCGGCATGGAACCAGCAGGTGGTCAGCGGGCCGAGGCCGTGGCCGCCGGTGCGATGAAGAACAACGGTTGCTGCGGCCACGGCGCCCGCCGCTGCCACAGGCAGGGTCAGCGCCCGGGTCCGTGAGGTATGCACCGTCGCGCCTTCCCGGGCGGCCATGAGAACCATCAGGCCTTGGTGGTGACGACCGTCGTCATGATCTTGTCGGCGATGGTCTGGCGCTTCGGGTCCCACAGCGGGAACAGGTAGCCCACGAAGCAGATGATGGAGTCCACAGTGTGCGCAAGGTCGCGCACGAAAGCCATGGCAAAACCGATCGGCTGGCCCGTGGTCTCCTTGACCAGCGTCAGGCCAAGCGTCTTCTTGCCGAAGCTCTGGCCCTGACCACCCAAGTACCAACGGTTGTACACCACGATCGCAAGAATGATCACACTCATCAGGAGGAACAGTGGGGCGTTGCCACCGCTCTGCGTTGTGCTTATGGAGCCGTTGACGCTGGAGATCGAGATCTTGGATGCGAAGACGAACCGCAGGGTGACGAAGGGCAGGATCAGGGCGAAATCGGCCACGGAGGCTCCGACCCGCTGGATCCAGGACGCCAGTGGCGCACCGGAGGGCGCGCCCCCGTAGCCCGGTTGCTGGAAGCCTCCGGACGGTGGCGGGGGAAAGCCTCCCGGAGGGGGCGGCGGCGGTGCGGGCGGAGGCGTGCCGTGCTCGGACATTCCAAGCTCCTCGTGTCGATGACTTCAGTGGCTCCAAGCGAGGATCGGACCCCACCTGCGGATACCCTAGCGACGCGTTGAGCCCAACGCAGGGACTTAGCGACCCGGCAGCTCCATCTCCGGGAACATCGCCACGACCGGCATCTCGACCGTGTCGGTGCCAAGCACCGCTGCCTCGTCCGGCTTTCCGGGCAGGACCCGCAAGATGTAGTCGGCGATGGCCTCTTCGATCGGGGTGTCGTGGCCTGCCGTCTCCGACATGTACCAGCGGTGTTCGAGGACCTCGTGGAAGACCTCGGCCGGCTCCAGCTTCCGGGTCAGGTCGCGGGGGACGGCGCGGGTGATCGGCTCGTAGATCTCGGACAGCCAGTCATGGGCCACCAGCTCCTCGTCGTCGTTCTGGCGATCCTGGGAGGCGCGGAAGGCGTCGAGGTCATTGAGCAGGCGGCGGGCCTGGTTCTCCTCGACGTCCAGACCGGTCAGACGAAGCAGCCGCCGCGAATGATGCCCCGCATCAACGACTTTCGGTTGAATCTGGATGCTCGTCCCACCGATGTCCGTGGAGATGGCCAGCTCGTCCACGTCGAACCCGAGCTCGTTCAGGCGACGAATACGTTCGTCGACCCGCCACCGATCGCCCTTTTCGAACCGTTCGCGTTCGGTGAGCTCGCGCCAGAGCGAGCGATAGCGCTCGACGATCGACTCGGAGACCTCGATCGGGTCCGCGGAGTCGGCCAGGTATCCAGCCGCCTCCAGGTCCATCAGCTCGCCGGCGATGTTGACCCTGCCGATGTCGAGGTCGTGCTCGCGCTGCCCCTCGGACAGCTGGGTGTGTATCTCCCCGGTCTCCGCATCCACGAGGTATGCGGCATACGCACCGGCATCCCGGCGGAACAGGGTGTTGGAAAAGGACACGTCGCCCCACCAGAAGCCTGCGAGGTGAAGGCGCACCAGCAGCACCGCCAAGGCGTCGATCAGCCGCTGGGCGGTATCCGGGCGAAGGCTCTGGCTGAACAGTGCGCGATACGGCAGGGAGAACTGCAGGTGCTGCGTGAGCAGGCAGGAGTCGAGCTCCTCGCCGTCGGGTGAGGTGCGGCCACTGACGACGCCAAAGGGCTGGACGCTGGGCTGGTGGATCTTGGTGAGCAGGCGCAGCATGTTGTACTCGCGAACAGCGAGGTGGGGCGCGATCTCCTTGACCGCCATGACCTTGCCCGAGAACTTGACGAACCGGACGACGTGGCGCGAGATGCCGCGCGGCAATGCAGCCAGGTGCGAATCGGGCCACTCCTCCAGCGGCGTCGACCAAGGCAGGTCGAGCAAGGCAGGATCGGGCCTGACCGCGGTGATCTCGAGTGGCACCCGTTCATCGTGGCACGCTCTCGTGAACCGCGTGAAGCGCCGGCAAGGTCAAGACAGGGCAAAAGGCGGCGGCGTCCTCGGGGGACACCGCCACCTCCTGCGTCATTGGGGGCGATCAGTCGCCGACGCGCTGGCCTGTCTCAACGTTGAACAGGTGGACATTCCCGGGGGTGGGCAAGAGGTGGACGACGGTGCCCTTCTCCGGCGGGGTGCGACCGTCGACCCGGACGATGATCGGCTTGAGCTCGCCGGTGCTCTCCTTCGTCGTGCCATAGATGTAGGCGTCAGCGCCCAGCTCTTCGACGACCTCGACGGTGACGGGCAGGCCGTCGCCCTCCGTGGTCATCGTGAGGTCCTCGGGTCGGA
The DNA here is from genome assembly GCA_036569625.1 of Dermatophilaceae bacterium. Taxonomy (GTDB): domain Bacteria; phylum Actinomycetota; class Actinomycetes; order Actinomycetales; family Dermatophilaceae; genus UBA4719. The sequence goes on from DATCQG010000291.1 coordinate 5,880, forward strand.
CACCGAGGGTGACCTCCTTGCCGGCGCCCTCCAGGAGCTTGCGCTCGATGGGGTGGTTGCCCGACCCGAACGTCACGCCGCCGTCAACGACGGGAACGTTGAAGAGGTTCATGGCTGGTGAGCCGATGAATCCGGCCACGAAGACGTTGTCCGGGTGGTCGTACATGCGACGCGGGGTGTCGCACTGCATGAGCACGCCGTCCTTGAGCACCGCGACACGGTCGCCCATCGTCATGGCCTCGATCTGGTCGTGCGTGACATAGACGGTTGTGACGCCCAATCGCCTTTGCAGAGAGGCGATCTGGGTGCGCGTCTGAACGCGCAGCTTGGCGTCGAGGTTCGAGAGCGGCTCGTCCATGAGGAAAACCTGCGGGTTGCGGACTATGGCGCGGCCCATGGCGACCCGCTGGCGCTGCCCACCGGAGAGAGCCTTGGGCTTGCGCTCGAGGTAGTCCTCGAGGTCGAGGATCTTCGCGGCATCCGCGACGCGTTTTGCAATCTCGCTCTTGTTGATGCCGGCGATCTTGAGGGCGAAGCCCATGTTGTCCGCTACGGACATATGCGGATACAGCGCGTAGTTCTGGAAGACCATGGCGACGTCGCGGTCCTTGGGGGACAGGTCGGTCACGTTTCGGTCGCCGATCCAGATATCGCCGCCGTTGACCTCCTCGAGCCCGGCGAGCATCCGCAGGCTGGTGGACTTGCCGCAGCCGGAGGGGCCGACCAGGACGAGGAACTCGCCGTCGGCAATGTCGATGTTGAGCTTGTCGACCGAGGGTGTGTCGTTGCCGGGGTAGATCCGGCTTGCGTTGTCGAACCTGACAGTTGCCATCGCGAGCCAACTCCTTCACCGGCAGGAACGTGCCGGACGATCCGTTGTAAAGGGTGAGGTGGTGCATCCGCCCGCGGGAGCGAGGTGGATCAGTGACCATCCTGACGTATGTCGGCCGTCGCCGCCAGCGGTCGTGCTCACAAGCGCCCGCGAGAGAACGCTGTTCACCGTCGAGGGCGGAGAAGTCGCAGCCAGGCGGCTGATCGCCAAGGGTGTCACGGCGATCGTCTGCGGCTCGGATCTGATGGCCCTGGGCGCAATCCGGGCCGTTCGCGGCATCGGGTTCAGCGTCCCCGGGGACGTCTCGGTCGTGGGCTATGACGACTCGATGCTCATCGCCTTCACCGACCCGCAGTTGACCACCGTGCGACAAAGTGTCCAGGCGATGGGTGAGGCCGCCGTGCGTGCCCTGCTGGACGAGATCGCCGGGGAGCCCGCTCCCCGGGCGGAGTACATCTTCCGGCCGGACCTCATCGTGCGCGGCTCGACCGGCCCATGTCGAGGGGCGGCCAGTCGCTAGTCACGAGAGGTGGACCGACGCGTGCTCACCATGAATTCCAGTGCTTCAACGACGTCATCCACCGCCTCGAGCCGGTGTGCGGCGAGGGTGTTGCCTTCGCCGACCTTGACTGTCACATCACCTGATCGGCCGTCCAGGGCTGCGAACGCGCGCTCATCGGTCACGTCGTCGCCGAAGTAGGCCGTCGCATCCACCGCACGGGCGGCCGCAAGGGCTCGCAGGGCGAAGCCCTTGTCGGTTTCCATGACGGTGAGCTCGACGACCTGCTTGCCCGGAATGACGTGGACTCGCGTATGCCGGGTCGAGAGTGCCATTGCTGCAGCCAGGGCCGCTGCAGCAACCGACAGGTCGACCCCTCTCGTGTGAAGTGCGACCGCGCCCGGCTTGAGCTCGATCCTCGTGCCGGGGTGCGCTGCTGCGACCCCCTCAAGGTCGGCGCAGGCGGCGGCAAGTCGTGCGCGGGCATCCTGGTCGAGGGTGGCTGAGCCTCCGCCATCGTCGAGGCTGGACTGGGCGCCATGGCTCCCTAGCAGGACGATCGGCGACGCCTCCGGGATGGCGGTCAACGTCCTGAGGGTCTGCAGGTCCCGCCCCGAGACCAGGGCGACGCTGACTCCCGGCAGGGAGGCTGCCGCATACAGGCTGGTGAGGGCGCCGGGAGCTGCGCGTGACTGCATCGGGTCGGTGGCGAATGGGGCCAGGGTCCCGTCGAAGTCGGCGCCGATGAGGATCCGTGGCCGCTGGACGAAGGCCTCGAGGGCTGCACGCAGGGAGTCCGGCAGCTCGTTCACCGGACCGGCCGATCCGGCCGATCCGGCTTGATGGGGGCAAGGGCGAGGGCCTCGAGGTAGCGGGATGCCCACCGTTGCACGTCATGGTCGGCCACGCGCCGGCGCAGGGCCTTCATCCGCCGCCGGCGTTGATCCTTGGGGGCCTCGATCGCCGCCATGATGGTCTGCTTGAGCCCCTCGATGTCGTGGGGGTTGCAGACGAAGGCCTGCCGAAGCTCGTTCCACGCTCCGGTGAACTCGCTGAGGACCAGCGCCCCGCCGAGGTCGTAGCGGCAGCTGACGTACTCCTTGGCGACGAGGTTCATGCCGTCCCGCAAGGGGGTCACGAGCATGACGTCGGCGGCCAGGAAGAGTGCCGCCATCTCGGCGCGCGGATATGACTGGTGCAGGTAGTGGACCGCTGGCTCGCCGATTGCCGAGAACTCTCCATTGATCCGGCCAACCGTCGCCTCTACCTCCGTCCGAAGCTTTCGATAGGTGTTGACGCGTTCACGGCTCGGTGACGCCACCTGCACCAGCGTCGTGCGCGGAGCGGCAATTGCCTTGTCCCGCAACAGCTCTTCGTAGGCCTTGAGCCGGTGACCGATGCCCTTCGTGTAGTCGAGTCGATCGACGCCGAGCAGCAACGTCTGGGGGCTGCCCAGGGACTCGCGGATCTGGGCAGCCCGGGCGATCACCTCAGGAGTGCGGGCCAGGGCTTCCAGCCCCTTGAAGTCGACCGAGATCGGGATGGCACTGGCCCGGACCGTTCGTTCGACCTCGCGAGTGCCCTCGCTCCCTGCGGCCCCGCCAACGGCGCCGCCGAACGTCACCGTGTCGCCACGAGTGGTCAGATGGAGCAGACGTCGACAGACCCGCAGGAAGTTGTCCGCGTCGGCAACGCGCTGGAAGCCCAGGAAGTCCGCACCCAGCAGACCCTCCACCAGAGCCCTGCGCCACGGCAACTGCGAGAACAGCTCGACCGGCGGGAAGGGGATGTGGTTGAACCAGCCGATCCGCACATCGGGCCGGATCGCCCGGATCATCGCGGGTACCAGCTGCAGCTGGTAGTCGTGCACCCAGACCATGGCACCTGGTGCGGACACCTCGGCGACGGCTTCGGCGAAACGTTGGTTGACCCTCCGGTAGGTGTTCCACCAGGCACGGTGAAAGGTCGGAGGGACGATCACGTCGTGGTAGATCGGCCAGAGCGTGTCATTGCTGAAACCCTCGTAGTACTCCGCGATCTCCGCGTGCGAGAGACCCACCGGCTGCAGGTACATCCCGTCCTCCAGGAACGGCTTGGGTGCCTGGCCGGGCTCGCCGGCCCATCCCACCCACGCGGCCTCGCGGTCGCGCATGACCGACTCCAGGGCCGTCACAAGACCGCCCGGACTCCGTTGCCAGATGTTGTGGCCCTGGTCGTCGACCACACGGTCGACCGGAAGGCGGTTTGCGGCAACCACGAGATCAAACGTCGGTGCAGCCACGGTCACTCGTCATCAGCTCCTGTCTCGGGTGTCTATGGTCTGGGGTCTGGGGTCAGCCTACGGGGACCTCGGGCAGGCGGAAGGCCCTGCTTCGGTCAAGCGGCTGGTAAAGAGAGAGCGCCCGGGGCTACGGTCATCCCATGCGCATCTCAGACGTGATCCGCCGCAAAGGCGGCAAGGTGGTGACCGTTCGCTCCGACGCGACCGTTCAACAGCTCCTCGAGATCCTGGAGGAACACCGCATCGGCGCCGCCGTGGTGAGCAACGATGGCTCGACAGTGACGGGCATCGTGAGCGAACGCGACGTCGTGCGCCACCTGCACAACGCCGGCGCGGGCCTGCTGGAGCAGACGGTCGCGACGATCATGACCAACGAGGTCCACACCTGCACCCCCGATGACCGGATCGACGATCTGGCCCGCACTATGACCAACCTGCGGATCCGTCACGTCCCGGTCGTGGTCGACGACAAGCTCGTGGCGATCGTCAGCATCGGCGACATCGTCAAATGGCGCATCGACGAGCTTCAGACCGAACGCGATCATCTGGTCGGTTACATCCAGCAGTAGGCCTCTCCAACCGGCCCTCTCTCTCCAGCCGTCGTCCTCGCACCGAGCCTGCCTGCGCTGGAAAGCTGCCGTCGCGGCATACCGTAGGCATCATGACGGCGGGGCTGCGGCGTGACGACGAGGCGAGCCCGGTCGTGCCGGAACAAGAAGAGTGGATCGGTCCCTACCGGCTGATCGAAAAGCTCGGCGAGGGTGGCATGGGTGTCGTGCACCTCGCGCTGGCCCCGTCAGGGCGTGCCGTCGCCATTAAGGTCCTGCGCGCGCACATCGCCCACGACCACGAGGCGCGCAGCCGCCTCGCGCGTGAGGTCCAGACGTTGGCCCGGGTGCAGGACGCTCGCGTAGCCGCCGTTCTCGACGCCGACACCGAAGGGCTTAGGCCCTACATCGTGACGAGGTACATCCCCGGTCCCGCGCTTGACAGGGTCGTGTCCGAGGAGGGGCCACTGCAGGGTGAGGCCTTGCTGCGCCTGGGTCGGGGACTCACGGGCGCTCTCCACGCGATCCACGCCGCAGGCGTGATCCACAGAGATCTCAAACCCGCCAATGTCCTTCTCCTTGATGGCGATCCGGTCGTCATCGACTTTGGCATCGCACACTTTGCTGACGACATCCGGTTGACGATGACCGGTCTGGTGATGGGAACGCCCGGCTATCTGTCCCCCGAGGTCGTCGAAGGCGGATCGGTCACCGAGGCCACGGACTGGTGGGGCTGGGCCGCCACGCTGGCCTTTGCCGCATCCGGCGTTCCGCCGTTCGGACGAGGGCCGATGGGTGTGGTGCTCGACCGGGTCCGTCGTGGTCAGTCGGATCTGTCGGGCGTGGATGCGCGGCTGGCGCCGCTGCTGCGGGCAGCCCTGTCACCGATGGCAGACGAGCGGCCGCACGCCGACGAGATCGTGGAGGCCCTGGACCGGTATGCCGCTGGCGCGCCGGCGACCGTCGCCGTCCCCGTCAACGACCCCTTGCCCTTCCTGCCGCGGCAACCCCCGGGCCCGTCCGCCACGCAGGCGCTGGACCAAGCGGATGTCGGCGCCGAAGATCGGGAGACGTTTGAGGATGCGCAATCGGATCCTGAGCAGGATTCGGACTGGTGGGCAGGCTGGCAGACTGAGCCCGGCCAGCCGGACCCCCGCATCGGCCGTCCGGCCCGCATCGGAACGCTGCTCGCCCTGATGGCGGGGGCGCTTGGTACTGCTGCGGTATGGCCCGTGGTCGCCGCCGGGCTGAGCATCCTGTGGTTCTGGTGTGCCCGGTTCGCGGACCGTTCGGTCACCTCGCTGGTGATGCGGCGTCACGAGAGCGGACGCCGGCGCAGAGACATCCCGCTGGCGGTCGTTGCCAGCCCGTGGCACGTCATCAGCTCCGCCGTCGCGACCGTCATCGCCCTGCTGCTCCCGGCCACGATCGCGATCGCCTCGACGTTCTCGGCGGCATTGGCAGTCGCAGCCATATCCGGTGGCGACCCCCAACCTGCCCGGTCACTGCCGCTGGTCGCGGGGGGCTTCCTCGGCTTGATGATGGGCTGGTGGGGGCCCGGTGGCGCATCTCTGCGTCGCGGCTCCCGAAGCCTGGTGCGCGGCGTAGCACCGGGTAAGACCACGACCGAGGTCGTGGTCACGATCCTGATCCTCCTGGGGGCCGGGCTGGGCGTTCTGGCCTGGCAGCGGCTCGGTCAACCGGATGTGTGGCCTTTGGTCCCTGGCCGGTTCCCGGTCATCTGGCCATTTTCGCGGTGAGGCGCCAGCGCCCGGTCAGCCTGGCTGATCGACGTGGCGATCCAGGCGGGCGTCCTGGGCAGGTAGGATTTCGCCGTCCCGCCCGACGCTGAGAAGACTCGGCGACCGCGGCTCGCCGACGTGGCGCAATTGGCAGCGCACCTGTCTTGTAAACAGGGGGTTGGGGGTTCGAGTCCCCCCGTCGGCTCCAGTGTTTCCGCAGGTCAGCGCCCTGGTTGGCGTGTGTCGAGGAGCGGGCCAGGCCTCTGTTCGGTGGTTTGCTAACACCCTTGCTAACAGGGGCAGCTAACAGAGGCGGCTGGCAGGCGCTACGCCGCGAGCCTGGCAAGCCATCGTGACATCACTCATCGCGGTCCGCGTCATCAGCGTCATCCTCGTGGTCCAGCCGGGCGACGGCCTCGGCGAAGGCCATCGCCGGAAGGGGTGAGCTCTCGTTGATGACGTGGGCGTAGACCCTGAGGGTGATCGCCGGGTCGGCGTGCCCCAGACGGTTCGACACCACGTGCACCGCCTCACCCGCCCTGAGCAGCGTGGTGGCGTGCAGATGCCGCAGGTCGTGCAGGCGGGCCGGTGGGAGAAGGATCTCAGGGGGCGGCAGGGCCTCGCGTGGATGGCCGCGCCGACCGGGTTGGTGCGGCTCGTTGTAGTCGCGGATGAACCGGCTCATCAGCTGGGTGACGGTGCTCGGGTACAGCTGCTGGCCGTCCTCTCGGGTGAAGACGTAGTCGCCCGCGTCCAGGTACGCCGCACCCAGCCGGTCCCGCTGTTCGTCCTGCTGCCGGCGGTGCTCGCCCAGCAACGCAACGGTCTGGGGGTCGATGGCGATGGTGCGCGATCGTCCGTTCTTGGGAGTGTCGGTCACCCGCTCGCCGTCGATCACATCGGTCGAGGCTTTGAGGGTGACGGTTCCCTTGCGAAGGTTGACCTCTGACCAGCGCAGGGCGAGCAGCTCGCCTCGACGAGCACCGGTGTATGCCGCGAGATGAAAGAAGGCGTAAAGCCGATGCGTCCGGATCGACGCCAGGAAGATCCGAAGGTGCGCCATCGTCCAGACCTGCCCTGGTGTGGTCGTCTTGACCCTCGGGATCTTGGTCCGCAACGCCGGGTTGTTCGGGATCAGCCGATCGTTCTCAACGGCATCGTTGAGTGCCTTGCGAAGCGCTCGATGAACCTGACGGATCGTTCCTGGCGAGAGCGGCCGACCTTCCCGGCCCCCGGAGACGGCGAGCTCTCGGTACAGCGTTGTCAACGTGGTGGGCTGGATGCTTTGCAGCTTGATTCTGCCGATGCGCGGGACCACATACCCCGTGAGGGCCTCGCGATACCCACTGATGGTCTTGGCCTTGACCGTCATAGCGTGGTCGTCGAGCCAACTGGTCAGGTACGCCTCGAGGGTGACCTGGCTCCTCTCCACCAGCTCGCCGCGCCTCGCCAGGTAGCGGGCCTCGTCGCGGGCGATCTTCGCCGCACTCTCGGTTGGAAAGCCGCCCACCCAGAGCGGCCTGCTCCGACCGGTGTTCGGATTTGGGACGCGGATGACGTACGACCACGTGGACCCGCGCTTGACCAGCCCATCCTTCAGCTTGGCCACTACGCGGCGCTGGATAGAGCAGCGACGTAGGCGCGTAGGTCCTCAGCCCTGATCCGACGCGAGCCGTCAACCCGGACCGATGGCAGCACGCCTGCCTGGATCAGGACGTATACCTTGGATCGGCTGAGGCCGAGCATCTCCGCCGTTTCAGTGACCCGGTACAACAGTTTCTCCATTGTGGCTCCTCCTCGTTCACGGGTGTCCTAACCGGGCTACGGAGCGCCTGGGTCACTATGCGTCCTGCCTGCGAGCCCTCGCTGGGGTTTCGTATCTCACGGCCCAGAAGCCGTTCCGCCGCCGGAGGTGGGCAGATCCACCAGGCGCAAGGCGTCTCGGCGCCGATCGCAACTGTTCGTTTTCTGACCGTGCGCCTCTGCCGACGATTGGGGAAGGACCTACGGAGAGTCTGTGGAATGCCGCCTCGATCCCCGCCAGTCCTGTGGATGACGACGTCTTGGCGGCCCTTGCCCATCGGTCCGGGACCGCTAGCCGTGGCTGTTAGTTTCAGTGCGATGTATACTCTTGCTGAGTAAGAATCGCACTGGAATCGAGGCAGAGGGTGAAAGCGACAGCGAAACGGCGGACCGGCCTCCCGGTCGAGTTCGCTCAGGCTCCCATGCGCACGATCCGGCCCGCCGACGCGGCTGCGGTGTACGCACACCCCGGCACGCAGATGGTCCGGCTGGAGCGCCTTGGCCTGCTGCACAAGGTGGCCGTCGGTTACTACGTTGTCGTGCCTCAGGAGCGCATCGGCACCGACTGGAGGCCGACGATCGAAGCGACGGCTGCAGGGGTTGCGACGGCGGCGCTCGGAGCCGGGCGGGCGGTGCTGATGGGCGTCAGCGCGGGACGGTTGCACAACGTCGTGCCGCGCGCTCTGGGCATCGCGATCGTGGCCGTGCCCGGCGACCGTCGCGACATCGTCCTGCGCGACCGAGACGGCCTGGTTCACTTCGTCGAACGGGACACCGACGTCCTTGATGCTGAGCTGATGACCACCGACCTCGGCCAATGTCTTGTGACCACCGCGGAGCAGACGGTCCTCGATCTCGCGCACAGACCAAACCTCGGCAATGTCGTTGACGAGGCGCATGCAGCCATCGCGGCGCTGCTGCCGCGCTGCAACGAGGAGACACTCGAACGCCTCGCCGGTCAGCAGCGACTGAGGGCGGCCCTCACACGGGTTCGGCGCGCAGCCCGATGACGCAGCCCTTCGGGTTACAGCCGAATGACCTCGCGGAGGTCATGGCGACCTTCGGCGTCGCCGAGGCCCAGGTGCGCCGGGACCACGCAATCTCACACATCCTCGCAGCCCTGAGCCGACACCATCGTGAGGAGCTGATCTTCTTCGGGGGCACCGCACTCAGCCGCACCTACCTGCTCGACCAGAGACTGAGCGAGGACATCGACCTGATCGCGGTCGACCACCGAGACAGCCTCGCCGACGTGCTCCTCAAGGACATCAACACGGCCCTCGCCCGGACACACGGCCGCATCACGTGGGAGCCAGGATGGTCGCGGAACTCTGATGTCGACCCCGCCGTCGCGGTCACGACGGACGGCATCGCAATCCAGATTCAGTTGCTGCGCGGCGCGGGCTACGAACCGTGGCCAACAGAGACTCGCGAGATCGAGCAGCGGTACCGCGACGCGCCACCGGCCATCCTGCGAGTGCCTACGTTGTTGTCGTTCGCGGGGTGGAAGACGGCCGCCTGGATAGATCGCGGCGCCGCGCGTGATCTATACGACCTATGGGCACTGGACAAGGTCGGCGCGTTGAATCCCGAGTCGGCGGCGTTGTTCACCACACATGGACCCACGAGTAGTCCGCCCAAGTCTTGGATGTTCAAGTGTGCACCGTCGGCGGTGGAATGGCAGGCGCAGCTCGCAGGGCAGACCCGACTCAAGGTGACCGCAGCCGAGGCGTTGGAAGCCGTGCGCACTGGGTGGGCAGTCGCGGTCGGCGAGGACTGGGAGTAGGCCAACAAACCGGCACTTGTAGCTGCTGGGCGAGCGAGGGCGCAGTCAATCCGAATCTCGCCCAGCGTGCGACAGCTTTAGCTGTGAACCGCTGGCCTCAGCTCACCCGATCCGGGCCGGCCGGTCCAGACACCATCACCGCTGGCGCCGTCGCACCACAGAATCCTTCCCTCCCAGGCGATCCCCGGCATCGAATCGCAAACTAAAGCCTGGACTTCGCAGAACGCCTCGCAACATGGTCCGGATATCGCGACCTCACCGGGACACAACATTCGCCAAGCCCCGTCTTCCCAGGCAAGTACCAACTTTTACACGTCTGGCACGAAGGCGGCTTTAGAGCGGATGGTGTCCCACGCGGCCGGTATTCAGGGTGGCTAGGTCGACTCCGTGACCG
>DATCQG010000292.1:0-7659 GCA_036569625.1 Dermatophilaceae bacterium
GAGGTCGGTCACCAGGCCGACGGTGTGGGGCAGATCCACGCAGCCGCGAAACGCCGACCCACCCTTATAGTCCACGAGCAGGAAGGTGACCCGCTGCGGGGAGTGCGCGGTCGCCATACCGAGGATCCAGGCCTGCAGCAGCTCCGACTTGCCCGCCCCGGTGGTGCCACCGACGAGGGCATGCGGGCCGTCCGCGCGCAGGTCGAGCGAGAAAGTCCCCTGCGCCGACCGGCCGACGATGGCCCGCAGGTTGCCCGGTTTGCGGTGCGGGGTCTTCGGGGCGAACGGGCCGGTGAGGACGGAGTTGCTCTCACCCCAGCGCTCGATCACGGCCTGTTCGGTCCGCGCCAGGTCCGTGCCGATGAGGCCGAGCAGCGAGACCGTGCGGGGCAGGTCGCTGTCGTCATCCAGCGGTGCCCCGGAGTCCTCGACCGGCGACAGGGATCGCGCCGCGGCCAGCGTCTCGGCCAAGCTGATCGTGTCGACCGTTATCGGTGTGACGAGCTTGCCCTCCTCGACATAGCTGACCCGGCCGCGGCTGTCCTCTGTGACTGCTCGGCCCCCCGTGACTGCTCGGCCCCCCGTGACCGCGCGGGGCTCGACCTCGACGAATACCCTGCAGGCCGACGGCAGCTGGGCCGTCGTTGGCGCGAGCCAGAGCACGCAGATGCCATGGTGCCAGCCCTTCTCCGCGAGCTGGACCAGACGGCCCCGCTCGGCCGGTACATCGTTCTCGACCAGCACGAGCGCACGCGGGTGGCAACGGCTTTGGTCCCCGGCCGGTTCCTTGGGTTCGCCAGCAGAGGCGATGAGGTCCTCGAGCTCGGACAGCAGCGCCGAACATGCTGGCGCAGTGCTGGCCAGATGACCGGCGGAGATCGGGCTGTGAACCGACGCCGTATGCGGCACCCACTTGAGCCAGTCCCAGTCACGCGCGGAGGTGGTCGACGCAAACGCCGTGACGATCAGCTCAGCCGGAGAATGCAGCGAAACTGCCTGCAGCACAAGGGATCTCGCCGCTGACAGCACGACGTCGCGATCGCCGGATACGCCGATCGCGCCGGTGCTCAGTGGATCGATGACGACAGGGACGTCGGTGACGACGGACAGACCCTTTACCGCCGTGGCCATCTGAAGCCACGCCTCTGCGGTCGACCGGCCCAGCGGCGGCATCTTCATCGAGCTGCGCGAAGGCAGCGTCCCCCGGCCGAGCCGGAGCTGCAGGAACCCAGGGGCGTCGAATCGGCGGGTCCACAACAGCGGAGTGAACCGGCGGACCGCCTCGGCGCACTCGGCGCCCGAAGGATTCTCGCGGCGCCGCTGCTCGGCCTCGACCTGAAGCGACTCGCGGATGCGCACCGTCACGAGTTCAAGATCCTGACGGAACTCGCGCATCAGCTTCTCGAATTCTTTCCGGCCACCCCGACTCTGCTCAATGTGGTTGCCCAACATCATCATTGGTGACATCACCACGAAGATCAGCGAGTAGGGGCTGCGGGTGAACGCGAACATTCCAGCGCCGAGGAGCGCCGGGAACAGCATGGCCAGCCACGGCATCCGCGAAGGCTTGGGGCGTTCGGGCAGGCTGGGCAGGTCATGCTCGCGTCCCTCGAACATCGGCGCTATGCGTGGCGACCTCGAGAAGGCCACGGAGGCGCAGTCACCGAATCCCGGGCCAGGAGCGTTCTCGAGCAAGCGGATCTCGACCTCGGTGTCGCCGAGGCGGACCCGATCGCCCGCCTTCAGGACCGCCCGCGGCACCTCGACCCCGCCAACCGAGATCCCGTTGGCCGAGCCGAGGTCCACGACCTCGGGGACCGCCGGGTGCTCGGCGATGAGCAGCTTGGCGTGGCGACGCGAGACCGACGAGTCGCTCACCTGGACCTCGCAACCGTGGGCACGCCCGATGTATGCCGTACCCCGCGACAACGCGACCTCCTTGCCGGTGTCGGGCCCCGAGACGATGACGGCCACTGCGGCCGGACGGCCAACGTCAACGAATGACTCACTGCGGCGGATGACGGAAACTGTTACGCCAGAGCGTAACCCGCTCTCCGGAACGGTCGAGTGGGCGTCCAGCTCGCGAGGGAACGGGTCGACCACGGCCAAGGTGAGGCCGCGGTTGCCCGGCCCGGGTACTACGAGCTGCTGGGGTTGAGTGGAGACGACGGGCTGCCCGGGGATGGCGCTCGCGACCGATCGTCCGTGGTCGGTTGGTCTGACCGGCTGCCCGGCGTCGGAGTCCGCGACGGACGGTCCGGGTTCTGTGGGGCTGGCGGGCCGCCCGGGATCGGCGCTCTCGAGGTAGGTCGCGAGATCCGCGATGGTCGTGGTTGAGTCGATCGTGGCGACCAGATCCCGATCGCCCTGACCAGAACACTGAAACGTGAACTTCAGCTTCACGAGGTCGTGGCTGACTCGCGCGATGCGCGGACGCCATCCAGCAGAGCCAGGTCGTGCACCGTCACCAAACGGGTCGTGAGCGCGTGCTCGACCAGCCGTGACTTGCGGCTGCTGGCCAGGTTGCCGATCCCACCATGAAGCCCTCGCGTGCCGGCATCGGCCAGCTTCTGGCAGACGTTGTCCAGCTTGCGGTTGAACCTGGTGAGGGTCCAGCCGATTCGAGCAGCGGCCGCCGCGGAGGAGGGGATCTTGCCCGAACCCGGATACTCGCGGGACAGGAAGCCTTCACAGAGCGCAACCATGAGGAGCTTCTGGTCCGCCGTGAAGGAGACGCGACCAACGGTCATCTCGCCGGAGTAGTCCGCAAGGAGAGGTTCCGCAGCCACAGATACGAAGGCTGGGTCGTCGACGATGATCTCGAAGTCGTAGGTGGTCGGCCCGGCTGTGAACCACACCAGGATCCGGTTGAGCGCCAATGGGATCCGGGCCCCTGGCGCAATCCATGCCTGGAACAGCCCGGTGTCGTCCGCAACCGTCGCCGTCAACGTTGACCCGACGTTGGACAGCCACCACAGGCCGCCCTCCTCAAGCACTGCGAGGAAGCGGCGGTGCAGGAACGGGTTGTCGTCGATCTCGACGTCTCCTGACCGCCCGATCGTCAGCTGCCGCCCTGACACCGCGGGGAACTCTTCACCGCAGAACAGCACCTTCACGCCCGGATCGGTCACGCCCGAATGCTGCCACGCAGGCGCTGACGGCCCGCCCGGTTATCCACAGGGGTCACGTCTCCCCGCGGAAGGAAGTTCGGGATCGCGATACGGGGCGAACTGGCTGACTCTCGCAGGAGCTGCTCGCACCTCAGACTCGGATGACCTCGAGGCCGGGCACATCGTCATAGTCCGCGTCCTGGGTCACGACCGGCACCCCCGCCGCGAGTGCGGTAGCGGCGATCCAGCTGTCGTTGACCGGCATACTTCTTCCGGCATCGCGGAGCCGCACCCGCAACTCGGCCCATTGAGCGGCCACATCATCATCGATCATCAGGGGCATAAGAGTCTGAGCTTGCTGCAGCGTCGCCAGCCGGCGGCTGCGCACGGCGAGGTCAGGGGTAGCCAGCACGCCAACCCGCAGCTCGGCGATGGTCACGATGCTGACCATGATGCGTTCGGGTGGTGTCCCGACAACCGGGCGATCTGCCTCGGCGGCGATGAAGAGCGACGTATCCGCGAGACCTACCGGCGCGGCCGGGCTCACAGCGGCAGCTGATCAGTGCGGTCCGGCAGGAGCTCGCGCAGCTCGTCGGCAAGGGCCGCGTCGGCACGCACCGCGTCCAGGGAGCTGAGGAACTGTTGCCACGGCATCTCCTGCGGCCGATCGCTCAGGGGCACGAGTGCGGCAACCGGCCTGCCGCTCACGGTGACACGAAGCCGCTCGCCGGCCTCAACCCGGCGCAGAACCTGGCTCACGTTGTTGCGCAGCTCGCGCACCGGAATATCGACCATCCAATCAGCGTAGCACAAGTGCGACGGTGGGAGACGCGTCAATTTGTGACCCCTTACCGACGACTTCACGTCGGACTACCGTGATCTGGCTGGGCAAAGTGGCCGGGGGTGGGGTGGGTCGTCTGCCGGCAGGTGTCCGAAGACGTCCCGATTCAGGTGCGGTCCGGGCCCGATCCAGGTGCGGTACTTCCCAGTCGGGGCTCCGTTCTCGGCTTCCGGTCAGGACTCGGGCTGGTCCGCCCACCAGGACCGAAGGGCCTCGACCGCAGCCTCTCGACCGATGGGGCCCTGGTCCATCCGGACGGCCAACATGTGTTTGTAGGCGCGGCCCAGCACCGGCCCGGGCGCGATGCCCAGGACCTCGGCGATCTCGTTCCCGTCCAGCTCAGGCCTCACGGCATCCAGCTGTTCCTGCTCCATCAGCCGGCCGATGCGGATCTCGAGATCGTCATAGATGCGCGAGAGGCTCTTTGCCTTGCGCACATTGCGCGTCGTGCAGTCCGAACGGGTCACGAGATGCAGCCGGGGCAGCAGGGGCCCGGCGTCGGTGATGTATCGGCGCACAGCCGAGTCGGTCCACTCCCCGCCCCCATAGCCATGGAAGCGCAGGTGCAGCTCGATCAGCCGGGATACGGCCTTGGTGGTGTCCTTGTCGAAGCGCATCGCCTTCAACCGCCGCGCGGCCAGCTTGGCGCCGACCATCTCGTGGTGATGGAAGCTGACGCCGCCGTCGTCCTCGAAGCGCCGGGTCGCGGGCTTGCCGATGTCGTGCAGCAGGGCGGCCAGACGCAGCACGAGGTCAGGACCGGGCACCGACGAGGCGGGCCCACCGGCTGCCCCCTCCATCGCGATGGCCTGCTCGAGCACGATCAGCGAGTGCTCGTAGACGTCCTTGTGCCGGTGGTGCTCATCCACCTCCAGCTTGAGCGCCGGCAGCTCGGGCAGGACGTGCGCGGCGAGGCCCGTGTCGACGAACAAGGCCAACCCCTGGCGCGGAGAGGGGCCCAGGATGAGCTTGACGAACTCGTCGCGGATCCGCTCGGCCGAGACGATCTTCAGCGAGGGCGCCATCTCGGTCATCGCCGTGACGACCTCCGGCCGGGCCGAAAAACCCAGCTGCGACACGAACCGCGCGGCGCGCATCATCCTCAGCGGGTCGTCGGCGAAGGACATCTCGGGAGCCCCGGGGGTTCGCAGCGCCCGGGCCGCCAGGTCTGCCAGACCGCCATGAGGGTCGACGAACTCCATCGACGGAAGGCGCATGGCCATGGAGTTGACGGTGAAGTCGCGGCGGAGCAGATCGTCCAGCAGGTTGTCACCGAACGCGACAACGGGCTTTCGGCTGGTGCGGTCATATGCGTCCGCCCGATACGTCGTCACCTCGACAACATGACCGTGTCTACGGGCGCCGATCGTCCCGAAGGCCCGGCCGAGGTCCCAGTGCGTGTCCGCCCAGCCGGCCAGGATCGCCTCGGTCTCCTCTGGCTTGGCCGAGGTGGTGAGGTCCAGGTCCGGCGACACTCGCCCCAGGAAGGCGTCGCGCACGGGCCCGCCGACAAGGGCGATCTCGTGACCGGCGTCATGAAAGCGGGAGCCGAGCTCGGTGAGCAGGGGAAGAACCGGGGCCAGCCGCCGTACCGCCTCGCGAAGGAGGGCACTGGTCGGATCAGAGGCAGCCACGAGAGCCAAGGGTAGGCGACCGCCGATAGGCCCGGCCCCCGCAGTCCGTCACGCGCCCGCCCGCAGCCCGTCAGCGCGCCCGCTTCGGAGTCCGTCAGCGCGCCGCTCCCCACCCCGTCAGCGTGCCCGCCCGCAGTCCATCAGCGCGCCAGGCAAAGGCCTTCGGCCAGGCTCGTTACAGTGACGCAATGACTTCCTCCGCCCCGCGGCCGACCCGGCTGCCACGCCGGCTACCGGCGGTGGAGGAGATCTCCTCGGGCGGAGTCGTGGTCGATGTTCACGAAGGGGTCGCACGGATTGCGGTCATCGCGCGTCGCAACCGGGCCGGGCGGGTCGAGTGGTGCCTGCCCAAGGGGCACATCGAGAACGAGGAGACCCTGGAACAGACAGCCGTGCGCGAGGTGGCCGAGGAGACCGGCATCGTCGGACGCGTGCTGGCCTCGCTGGGCTCCATCGACTACTGGTTCTCCACGTCGGACAAGGTCGTCCACAAGGTTGTCCACCACTATCTCCTCGAAGCGGTCGGCGGCGAGCTCAGCATCGCGGGCGACCCCGACGCCGAGGCCATCGACGTGGCGTGGTTTCCCCTCCTGGAGGTCCACGAGCAGCTGACCTTCCCCAACGAACGACGGATCGCGCAGGCTGCCTGGGATCGGCTGGCGGGCGGGACGTGACCCTGCAGCGCACCCCCATAGCTCACCGACATGTACCCCGGCTGGTCGCCTCCTCCGCCCTGATCGCCCTCTTCGTGCTGCCGGCAGTCGCATCCCTTCCCAGCGTCTGGGCCGTGACCGCCACCCCCATGGCCACCGCTTCGTCCATGGCCACCGCTTCGTCCATGGCCCCCGTCCCGAACGTGGCGGACTCGGCCACCGTGACCCTGACGAGGCTCACCCCGACCGTCGCGCTGCCCAAGGCTTCGGTCACCATCTCCGGGTCCGTCCACAACTCCGCCCAGGTCTCGATCACCTCGCCGGTCGTGCGGGCATTCATCGGGAACCAGCCGCTGATCACCCGCGACGCGGTCTCCCAGTGGGCCGACACGAGCGGGCAGCAGCAGCTGGGCTCCAAGAGTGCACGGATCGCACTGGGCCCGAAGCTGTCATCCGGGCACTCCGTGAGCTTCACGATCACCATCCCGGCAACGGCAATTCCCCACGGTGAGTCGTTCGCCGTCCTGCCCCTGCTCGTCGAAGTGGTCGGGGCAGTCCCGTCGGGGACGACGTCGGGGACAACCACATCGGGCACAACCTCATCGGGCACAACCTCAGCCGGGACCCAGAACCTCGGCAGTCTGCACACCTTCCTGCCGGTGCTGTCCTCGGTGAAGGCATACGAACCGTTCTCCATCGCCTGGCTGGTGCCCCTCACCCTCGATCCCGACCCGGCACTGTTCGGCACGAACAGCGCCGTCAGGACCGCCGCATGGGCCAAAGCCATCGGGCCGGGGTCCCGCCTGGACAAGGTGATCGCCGGCACGGACAGCTCCAAGGTCACATGGGCGATCGATCCTGCCGTCCTGGGCCCGCCCAGGTCGTCCACCCCCGGGAGCACCACGCCGGCGCCGAGCCCAACGCCGAGCGACACAACGGCACCGGGCGCGGGCGGCGGCACCACCAGTCCGGACCCAGTTACCCAGGCGACCACAGCGCTCGCGGAGCGACTGAAGGAGGCCGCGCCGCGCCATACCTTCTGGTCCTTGCCGTATGCCGACCCCGACCTCGCCGCACTGCTTCCACTCGCCGGGGGTGCCACCACGCTGAGGGCGATGATCACCCACAGCCCCACCCTGGACCCCACCGTCGGCCCGGCGCGCACCGACATCGCGTGGCCGGTCGCAGGAATACCGACCACCCACCGCCAGAATCAGCTCAAGGCGGCCTTCTCCTCCCGGGGGCTGAGCGCCGTCGTCACCTCCGCCTCGAACCTGGCAAACGACAGCGGACTCACGCAGGACGCGAGCCGGCGGTCCAGCTCCGGGCTGCCGCTGCTGGCCTACGACGAGCCCCTGAGCAGGACCTTCACCCAAACCTCATCGGCCGCTGCCGGCACCATCACCATCCAGAGGTTCCTG
>DATCQG010000293.1:0-5287 GCA_036569625.1 Dermatophilaceae bacterium
GTCGTGGCGGACGAGGTACGGCGGCGCCCCGTCCCGTCCCCGAATCTCGATGATCTCGGACGTCTGGTCGGGCGTACCGACAACCCGGCCGTGCACGTGCAGCCGGTCACCCACTACTGCGCGCATGGCAACTCCTCTCAAGGGTCCCTTCCAGCACAGCCTGTACCTTCCCACCCGTCGGCGGAAGAGGGCGCGTTGACTCGTCCAAAACCTCCGCGTAGCTCGCTCCCACATGGGCAGGTGCCGGTGTTGGTGGGAAATGCGAGTGTGTCCGATGTCACAGGCGCGGTTGGTTGTTCCTGGCGTTCGACGAGCTGAATGCTGCCCGCAGGCAACCCTGCACGGCCGGGAGCTGGATTGCGCAGCCGTACCGGCCGGCATACATGAGTGCTGGGCTGAGAGCGCCCGGTCAATAAGGCGAGCTGGTCGGCGTCAGGACCTCAGCCGACGCCGAGGTAGCTCGCCTGGACCCGCGGGTCAGCCAGCAGGTCGGAGGCCTTGCCGGACAGGACGATGTGGCCGGTGTCCAGGACGTACGCTCGCTCGGCGACCGTCAGCGCGGTATCGACGTCCTGCTCGACAAGCAGGATCGAGGTGCCGGACGAGGCGATGTCCGGAAGGCGCGCGATGATCTCGTCGACCACGACCGGGGCCAGTCCGAGCGAGAGCTCGTCGATCATCATGATGTGGGGCTCGCTCATCAGCCCTCGGGCGATCGCACACATCTGCTGCTCGCCACCGGACATGGTGCCCGCAATCTGGTTGAGCCGCTCGCCGATCCGGGGAAACAGGTCGACCACACGGTCGATGTTGGTATTGCGGGTGCGCCAGCCACCCAGGCGCAGGTTGTCCCGCACGGTCAGCCCCGAAAACAGACGCCGACCCTCGGGGACGTGCGAGATGCCGAGGCTGACGATCTGCTCGATCGAACGCCCCTGCACGGCTTCGCCGCGGAAGTCCACGGTGCCCGAGCTGATCTCTACCATTCCGGTCAGGGCGCGCAACAGGGTCGTCTTGCCGGCGCCGTTGGGACCGATCAGCGCAACGATCTCGTTTTCCCCGACACGAAGGTCGACGTCCCAGAACACCTGAACGCGCCCATATCCGCCGCTCAGCTCGGTGGCCTCGAGCATCAGGACTCTCCTTCACGGCGTTTGACGTAGCGATGTCCGAGGTAAGCCTCGATCACGCGAGGGTCTGACATGACCGCACGGGGGTCGCCGGAGGTCAGGACCTTCCCCTGGTGCAGGACGAGGACCTGGTCGCTCACGGCCAGGATGGCCTTCATGACGTGTTCCACCACGATGATCGTGATGCCGCGAGCCTTGAGCTTGCGGATTAACTCCAGACTCGGCTCGATCTCGGTGTGCCGCAGCCCCGCCATCACCTCATCGAGCAGGAGCAGCCGGGGGCGAAGCGCGAGCGCCTTGGCGAACTCCAGCCGCCGGGCGTCGGCGACGGACAGCTCACCTGGTGGGCGGTCGCCCAGGCCGGCCATGCCGACCTCCTCAAGCACTTCCTCAGCGGCCTTGAGCGCCTTGGACATGACGTTGGTGCCGTTCGATCCGTAGAGAATGCCGACGGCGACGTTCTCGCGGACGGACATGCCGCGGAAAGGCTTGACGATCTGAAAGGTGCGAGCCACCCCGGCTTGGGCGATGACCCAGGGACGAGCACCGGTCAAGTCCTTGCCGTCGATCAGGACCCGACCCTCGGTGGGCTTGGTGTGCCCGGTCACGAGGTTGATAAAGGTGCTCTTGCCCGCACCGTTCGGTCCGATCACCCCGAGCACCTGTCCCGCAGAGACGCTGAACGAGACGTCTGAGACCGCCTGCAGACCACCGAAGCGCCGGCCCAGTCCGCGCGTCTCCAGCACGGGCACCGCGCTCACAGCCGGTACTTCCGGACGTTGGCCAGCAACGAGAACTCCTTTGTACGACGTGCCTCGCGCACGTAGTTCACCGCACCTTGGGGGAGCAGGACGACGGCGACGATGATGATCGCGCCAAGGATGAATGTGTGCAGGTCGGTGAAGTTCTGGCGCAGGAACTCGGAGAGAAACTGCAGCGCCACCGCACCGAGCAGCGGGCCAAGGACGGTGCCGCTGCCACCGATGATGACCATGATGATCATCAGCACGGTGATGTCCACGTCGAACAGCCGCTCCGGGAAGATGGTCACCTGTTGGAACGCATAGCTCGCGCCGACCAGCCCGGTGATGAACCCCGACAGAGCGAAGGTCAGCACCTTCATCCGAGTGGTGTTGATCCCCAGGGCCGCGGCGGCGTCCTCATCCTGGTTGATCGCCCGCAAGGCGTAGCCGAACTTGTTGCGAGCCACCAGACCACCGACGATCACCGACAGGACGGCCAGTCCGAGGAAGAGCAGGTAGAACCCGTCATTGCCGAGGTATGCGGTCGTGGCGTTGTTGCCGACAGTTGGCACCGTGATGCCGGCGCCCCCGCCGGTCAGGTCCGTCAAGTTGGTCACGACCTCACGCATGCCCTCGGCCACGCCCAGGGTGGCGATGGCGAAGTAGTGCCCCTTGAGCCGAAGCAGCGGGATGCCGATGATGACCGCGAAAAGCGCCGCCACGAACCCGCTGAGCAGCAACGACATCCAGAAGCTGAAGTGCCAGTGACTCATTGCGACGGCCGTGAAGTAGCCGCCCACCCCGAAGAAGGCCACCTGGCCGAAGGAGGCATATCCCGCGAAACCGCCGATGAGGTTCCAGGCCTGGGCCAGGGCGACAAACATGAAGATCGTCGCGACGGTCCGCTCCTGGCCGGAGTAGAGCTGGCCCTGGAGTCCCAGCGCGGCCAGCAGTGCCACCAGACCCAGCGCCCACGGACGCAGACGCCTCGCCCGGTCGCCACGCAACGTCGAGATGAGGCCGTGTTGGGGCACCTTTGTCAGCGTCGACATCAGACCTCCAGCCGTGCGGCGTAGAAGGCTCGGCCGACGAGTCCCGTGGGCCGGAAGATGAGCACGACGATGAGGACGAGGAAGGCGAGGGCATTGACCCAAGTGCCCGGCAGGTACTGCCCGCCCCAGGCCTGCACGAGGCCGATGACCAGGCCGCCGACGAGGGCTCCATACATGTTGCCCAGGCCGCCGAGGACCGCCACGACGAACGACATCAGCGTAAAGCTCGCCGCTGCCGACGGGTTGAACGTCCCGACAGTCCCGATCATCGCCCCCGCCATGCCGGCCAGCCCTGCGGCGATCCCGAAGGTGAGGGCGTAGACGTGGCGGGCCCTGATGCCCATCAGGCGGGCCGCCCCGCGGTCCATGCCAGTCGCCAGGATCGACATCCCTGTCCGCGTGCGGTTGACCACTGCGACCAGGAGGACGGTGATCGCCACTGCCAGCGCGAAGGCGAGCAGCCGGCCCAGCGGCACCCGGACGCCGCCGAACGCCAGGCTCTCACTGGCGTAGGAGGTCTTGATGCTGCGGTAGTCAGCGGAGAAGACGAGGTTCATGCCCTGGACGATCATCAGATCGAGTCCGAACGTCAGCAGCAACGTGATGAAGATCGGCCCGTTGATCACGAGGTTGATCAGGAAGCGCTGCAGCACGTACCCGAAGACGAACAGCACCGCTGCCGAGACGAACATGCCGAGGAACGGGTCCAGCCCGAACCACTCGTGCATCTCCCAGCCGACGTAGGCACCGAGGATGACGAACCCGCCGTGGGCCAGGTTGACGACATTCATCACACCCCAGACCAGGGAGAACCCCACGGCGACGAGCGCCAGGAGCCCTCCCTGCAGGAGACCGTAGACCGTCGCCTGGAGGAACCCACTCACTTACTTGGTACCGGGCCAGATTATCTTGGCTTCGGCGGACTCCGTCGGCCACACCGTCAGGGCCTTGCCGTTCTGGATCTGGATGACAGACATGGGCTTGTACAAGTTCTGCCCGGTGGAGTCGAACTTGATTTTGCCGAAGAACGACTCGGTGTCGAGGCCGGAGAGGGCGTCACGGACGCCGTCCGCCTTGGATGAGCCCGCCTTCTCGGCTGCCAGGACGAGGGCCAGGCAGGCGGCGCTGGCCTCGGCATTGTGGTAGTCCGGCGCGTGGTTGAACTTGGCCTGGATGTCCTTGGTGTAGTCCTTGGCGCTGCCGAAGTACTTGTCCGTGCCCTTCGTGGCGTCGGTCCACTGGCTGGAGCCGAGGACGTTCTCGGCCTGGGCCCCGAGGGTCTTGGCGAAGTCCGGCGTCGGAGGCGCCACGCTCTCGCCGAAACCGCTCGGCGTCACCCCGAGCTCCTTGGCCTGCTTGATGATGGCCACGCCCTCCACGAGGTGGACCGATCCGATGATGACGTCAGGGTTTTGGCCCTTGACCTTGGTCAGCGCAGAACTGACATCCGAGGTGCCGTTGGGGAAGTACTGCGGGTCCAGGACGGTGAAGCCCGCCTCTTTGGCGGCCTTCATACCGCCCTCGGTGACGGTCTTGGAGAAGCCGTCGTCGGCGGAGAGGAACGCGATGCTCTTGGGCTTGGGCGTGGCGAGCTCGGCGATGGCCTTGACGATCGAAGCTGCATACTCCGTGGCCGGCGACAGGACGGCGAAGGTGCGCTTGTAACCCTTGCTGAAGATCTTGTTGTCGGCGCCGGCGGAGTCGGCCATGACCTGGCCGTTGCGCTCGATGACCGCGGCCTGGGCCTCGGTGTTGGCCGAGCCGTAGGAGCTGAGGATCAGCTTGATGCCCTTGTCGTTGAACTGGTCGACCAGCTGGGCCGCGACGTCGGGCTTGGACGTGTCGTCCTGGTACTGGATGGCGAGCTTGGCCTTCGTGCCGCCGATGTCGACGCCGCCCTTGGCGTTGACCTTGTCCTGGCAGAGCTGGTAGCCCTCCTTGGTGAGCTGGCCCTCACGGGCCAGGGCGCCGGTCAGCGAGAGGGACGCACCGATCGCCAACGTCCCGGAGCTCGCAGCGCCCGCGCTCTTCGCCTCTCCCTTGGAGCCGCATCCGGCCATCACCAGACTGCTTGCGGTGATGGCAACAGCCATCGCCAGTGTTCTCGGCCTCACGACATTTGCCTCTCTGTAGCGCGGTTGTCCCTTTCGACTGTCTACAGTGATGCCGGTCACAAATCAAGCAGCTTGGATATTGGATCCCAGAAGCGGCATTTCGGGCGTCCGGACGGTCAGGCCGGCACCGCGAACGGCGCATGACCCCTACCGTTGGGTAGCGAAAGGGCAGCGAGCAGGCCCACCGCCAGCAGGACCAGCACGGTGCCGACCTCGCCGGGCCAACCGAACCCGGCATAGAACAGCCC
>DATCQG010000294.1:0-5862 GCA_036569625.1 Dermatophilaceae bacterium
GGAAGACTTCACATCCTTGATGAACGACCTTGAGGAACGGATCTTCGGGAGCTTCGCAGATGACACGTGGATCTACCCGGGCCACGGCCCGGACACCACCCTCGGCGCGGAACGCCCACATCTGAAGGAGTGGCGCGAACGTGGCTGGTAGCCACCACCCTCCAACACCGTCGACACTCCGGGACGACACTCCTACGGGACCTGCACCAACAGAGGCTACGAGCAGTCGAAGCCGACCACGGCGGTCCCTTTTGTTGCGATTAGAGAGCCTTTTGTTGCTATTAGACGGCTATTGGCGGTGCATGACAAAACTGTAATCTGAATCCACCTTCTTATGGGGTTGGATCATCGACCTGAACGGGGTTGGTTGAGCCAACAATGGCATTCTTTCTGCTGTGAGGAGTCGCCCGATGGGTCACCCTTCCGTCGCAGTTTTGCGCCATCTGCAGCAGCGTTGCGCCATCTGCCCCAGACGGGTGCGATGTCAGGCGGTGGCGCTGCGTTGGCGGTGAGCACGAGCCTTGGCCCTGTTGCCGCAGACCTCCATCGAGCACCACTGCCGGGAGCGATTGCGCGAAGTGTCGTAGAACGCCCAACGGCAGTCGTCAGCGGGGCAGATCTTGACCCGGTCGAGGCGCCCCTCAATGGCGACCTTTGCGGCGGCGGCGGCGATAAGACCCACTGCCGTTCGTGCGCTCAGCTCGACCTCGCCATCAACGCTCAACGCAACCTGTATGCCGACCTGCCGCACATGCCCGCAGTGCTCACCACTCGCCAAAGACCTCAGGCCGTCACGAAGCTCGCGAGCCAGCCTGAGGTGGCGCGTGGTCTCCGGTCCGAAACACCCGTCCAGGCCTTGCGTACTCAGCCACGACCCCCATCCGTCGACCGTGTCCAGGACGTCCGAGCCAGCCTCGACGTCAAGGGTGTTGAGGAACCCCACGATCAGGTCTACAGGGTCGCCGCACACGTCGAGGCGGATGAGGTTGCTGGAATCTTGCATGTAACCAGTGTAGCAACATTGGTGGTTGCACAACCCTCGGGTAACTGGCATCCTTGTTTGACCGGTTATCAGAGCGGACGACCGGGAAATCAGAGGAGATCACGATGTACCCGTACCAGTTGTCAAAGGTTCTGGCTGATCAACGCATACACGACATGGTTGCAGCGGCCGAACGCCACAACATGGCTGTCGCGGCCAGGCGACACCACCAAGTCCTGACCGAACAGCCCTCGCGCCTCAAGGTCCTCACCGCGCAGATCAGGCGAACAACAGCTCTGCTGTTCGGCCGTCGAAGCGCCGGAGCGCGATCAACGGCGACGATCATGTCCGACGCCGGGCCCATGGGCTGCTCGGTATGACCACGGGACCGGCGCGCGTTGCCGTTGGCCGATTCGACACGGTCGTGCTCGACTGTCCCGATCCGCGTGCTCTCGCGGAGTTCTATGCCGGTCTGTTGGGTCAGGAGGTCGCCGACGACGGCGATGACTCGTGGCAGAGCTTGCGGGGCGACGGGTCTGGGGTCGCGCTGGCCTTCCAAGCGCGCAGCCAACTACATCGCCCCTCATTGGCCGGAGGGGTCGCCACAACAGCTGCATCTCGACCTGACGGTGGACGACTTCATCACTGCTCACGAGAGAGCGGTCGCCCTTGGCGCCACTCCCCTGTCGCCGGTGTCCGCGCCAGAGCCGGACAAGACCAGTGGCTTCAGGGTCTATGCGGACTCCGTAGGGCATCCGTTCTGCCTGTGCCGATAGGGACCATGAGCAGGCCGACCGGGCAGGCTGGACCATTCGCGCGAATACCATCCCTGCCCCTGCCGCACGACAGGTCTCGCGACGTGTGACGATGTCGGGCGTGAGCAGCCGACTGTGTTTCCGGGCTCCCACCGGGCCCAAGGGGTGACCCGGCGGGTTCCTGCGCCGCAGCTGGTGCTGGCAGCGGTCATCTCCGTCCAGTTCGGCGGGGCGCTGGCGGCAACCCTGGTCCCCAAGGTGGGGGTGTTCGGCTCCGTGACATTGCGGCTCACGATTGCGGCCGCCGTTCTGCTTGCCAGCGTTCGACCTCGACTGCGACGACGAACCACCGCGGACTGGCTGGTGGTCGGCGCGTTTGGCGCGGTGCTGGCGCTGATGAACCTGTTCTTCTACGGCTCGTTGGCACGAATACCCATCGGCGCAGCCGTCACCATCGAGTTCATCGGTCCACTGGTCCTGGCAACAGTGCTGTCCCACCGGCGCAAGGACCTGCTTGCCGTCACTGGTGCGGCCGTCGGCGTCGTTCTGATCTCCGGGATAACGACTACCCCTTGGACAGATATTGACCTTGCCGGGCTGGGGCTGGCTCTGGCAGCGGGCGCCGCTTGGGCGGCATACATCGTCCTCAGCAGTCGAACAGGGGCACGGTTTGCCCAGCTGGACGGGCTGGCCATCGCCATGACGATCGCTGCTGTTCTGGTCGCTCCGGTCGGTTTGGCCAGGGGCGGATCAGCCCTGTGGACGCAGGACGCGCTCTGGCGAGGGGCGGCCATCGCCATCCTGTCATCGGTCCTGCCGTACTCGCTGGAGCTGATCGCACTGCGGCGGCTGGCTGCTCACGTCTTCGGCGTCCTGCTCAGCGTGGAGCCGGCCGTCGCCGCGCTGGCCGGGCTCATCGTCCTCGGCCAACATCTAGGCGCGGTGCAGCTCGTCGGGATGGCATGCGTCGTCGCGGCCAGCGCGCTGGTGCTCGGGTCGAAGTCCGCGCCGCCCCAACCCACCGCTCTCGCCGAGACAACCAACCAGTGAGCTAGCTCGCCAACACTGCAGTCAGAAGTCAGCTGGCCCTCATGGCCCGGTTGTCCTTGCGGCTCTTCAGCAGGCTTGCGACGGTTGTCACGCTCAGGATCACGATGATGACGGCAAGCGACTGGCCGATCGAGATGTCCGGAGCGCGCGTGAAGGGCTCACCACCGTTGATGAACGGCAGCTCGTTGACGTGGACAGCATGCAGGATCAGCTTGACGCCGATGAATGCGAGCAGGATTGCCAGGCCGATGCCCAGATAGACGAGACGCTTGAGCAGACCCCCGATAAGGAAGTAGAGCTGGCGCAGGCCCATCAGGGCGAAGAGGTTGGCTGACAGCACGAGGAAGGGTTCCTGCGTCAGGCCGAAGATCGCGGGGATGGAGTCCAGGGCAAAGAGCAGGTCGGTCGTGCCGAGAGCCATGATCACGATGAGCATCGGCGTGATGAGCCGTTTGCCGTTCGCCGTGATGATCAGCCTGGTGCCATGCCACCTCTTGGTGGCGCGGAAGCGCGCTTCGACCCACTTCAGGAGGCGGTTCTCCTCGAACTCGTCGTCGTCGCTCTGGCCCTCCCGGGCCAGCTTGATGGCGGTGTAGATGAGGAAGGCGCCGAAAAGGTAGAAGATCCAGGAGAACCGGTGGATGGCCGCAGCCCCGAGCGCGATGAAGATCCCGCGCAGGATCAGGGCGATGACGATGCCGACCATCAAGGCGCTCTGCTGCAGCTTCTCCGGCACACCGAACTTGGCCATGATGATGATGAACACAAACAGGTTGTCGATGCTCAGGCTGTACTCGGTCACCCAGCCGGCGAAGAACTGAGCCGCGTACTCGGCCCCGGAGAAGTACCAGACACCCAGTCCGAACAACACGGCCAGCGTGACGAAGAAAGCGAGCAGTCCTCCCGTTTCAAACATCGACGGGACGTGAGGGCGTCGACCGATGATCAGGACATCGACCAGAAGAAAGACACTGGTCAGGCCGATAGTGAGGATCCAGACCCACACGGCAACGTTCATTTGGACTATGCCTTCCGGTCACGGTGCAACACCAAGTGGCCGGAGGTCTCTCCCGCCCAGTGGCGGACCGGCTCCCCGGGAACAGGCAAGCCCGCAGGTTCGCTGATCCGTGATGACGAGGACGCCGCGTGGGGATACTCCCCTCCGTGCTGCCGCCATTCTCCCAGAGTCAGGAAGGCAAGCCAAATCTCTTGACACGAAGCCCTTGGTCGTCGCCTCACACTTCCGTGGATATCGCCCTCAGGACGTGGCGGCGGTCATCTGCCGGAGCTCCTTCTTGAGATCGCCGAGCTCGTCGCGCAACCGTGCCGCGAGCTCGAAGTGGAGGTCGGACGCCGCCTGGTGCATCTGGACGGTGAGCTCCTGGATGAGGTTGGCCAGATCGGCTGCGGGCATCTCGGCCAGCCGTCCGCTGGAGACTCCGATGTCGGCAACCAGGGCTCCCCGCCCGCCGGCGCCACCCCGGGCCTTGCCCCGCGACCGGGATCGTCCACTGCCGAGAAGGGCTTCGGTGTCTGCGTCCTCGCGATCGAGCAGATCGGTGATGTCTCCGATCTTCTTGCGCAGCGGCTGCGGGTCGATGCCTCGTTCGAGGTTGTAGGCAACCTGGATGGCGCGTCGCCGAGTGGTCTCGTCGATGGCCTGCGCCATCGACGGAGTGATCTTGTCGGCGTACATGTGCACCTCGCCGGAGACGTTGCGCGCCGCACGACCGATGGTCTGGATCAGGCTTCGCGCGGAGCGGAGGAAACCCTCCTTGTCGGCGTCCAGAATGCTGACCAGAGAGACCTCGGGCAGGTCGAGGCCCTCACGAAGGAGGTTGATCCCGACCAGAACGTCGTACTCGCCCATCCGCAGCTCACGCAGCAGCTCGACGCGGCGCAACGTATCCACCTCTGAGTGGAGGTAACGCACCCGGACACCTCGCTCCAGGAGGTAGTCGGTCAGGTCCTCGGCCATCTTCTTGGTCAAGGTCGTGACCAGCACTCGTTCATGTCTGGCGCTGCGCTCACCGATCTCGTGCAGGAGGTCGTCGATCTGGCCCTTGGTCGGCTTGAGGACGATCTGGGGGTCGACCAGCCCGGTGGGGCGAATGATCTGCTCCACCACCCCGTCGCCCTTGGCAAGCTCATAGGGCCCTGGCGTGGCCGATAGATAGACCGTCTGTCCGGTTCGCTCCAGGAACTCCTCCCAGCGCAGCGGCCTGTTGTCCATGGCGCTGGGCAGCCGAAATCCGAAATCGACGAGGTTGCGTTTGCGCGACATGTCACCCTCGTACATCGCGCCTATCTGAGGCACGGTGACATGCGACTCGTCGATGACCAGCAGGAAGTCCTCGGGGAAGTAGTCAAGAAGACAGTTGGGAGCCGATCCGCGCGACCGACCATCGATGTGCAACGAGTAGTTCTCGATGCCGGAGCAGGAACCGACCTGTCGCATCATCTCGACGTCGTAGGTCGTGCGCATCCGCAGCCGTTGGGCCTCGAGAAGCTTGCCTTGCTTCTCGAAGGCGGCCAGCTGCTCCTTGAGCTCTGCCTCGATGCCGCGGACCGCCCGCTCCATGCGTTCGGGGCCGGCGACATAGTGCGTGGCTGGGAAGACGTACATCTCCTCCTCCTCGCGCATGATCTCGCCGGTGAGCGGATGCAGGGTGTAGATGCGCTCGATCTCGTCGCCGAAGAACTCGATCCGGATCGCGAGCTGTTCGTAGACGGGGATGATCTCCACGGTGTCTCCGCGCACGCGGAAGGTGCCGCGGGTGAACGCCACGTCGTTGCGGGTGTACTGCATCTGGACGAACCGGCGCAACAGGTCGTCGCGTTCCATCCGAGCCCCTACCTTGAGCCGGGCCATGCGGTCGACATACTCCTGTGGGGTGCCCAAGCCATATATACAGGACACCGAGGCCACCACAACGACGTCACGCCTGGTGAGCAGCGAGTTGGTGGCGCTGTGCCGAAGCCGCTCCACCTCGTCGTTGATCGAGGAGTCCTTCTCTATGTAGGTGTCGGTCTGGGCGATGTACGCCTCAGGCTGGTAGTAGTCGTAGTAGCTGA
>DATCQG010000295.1:0-1962 GCA_036569625.1 Dermatophilaceae bacterium
ACGCTGGGTTCGGGCAGCGTCTCACCGCTGACCTTGGCGTCGGCCTATGCCACGGTCGCGTCAGGAGGCACCTACTGCGAGCCCTCGCCGGTCCTCGCCATCACCACCAGCGAGCACAAGAGCATCGCGCTGCCCAAGAACGGGTGCAAAAGAGTCCTCGACCCTGACGTCGCCAACGGTGTCACCAAGATCCTCAAGACCGTGCTGACCAATGGCACGGGCTTCGGCAACAGCCTTGCCAATGGACGTCCCGCCGCAGGAAAGACAGGCACAGCCGGAAACAAGGACGGCTTTACCAACGAGAGCTGGTTCGTCGGGTACACCCCACAGCTATCCACCGCGGTCTGGGTCGGCACGCCAACCGACAATCGCAACACCGCCCGGCTCGCCAATATGAAGATCGGGGGCACCTACTACGCGCAGGAGATCTACGGGGCCACCATTGCCGCACCGATCTGGAAGCAGATCATGGACCGCGCTTCCTCCGGTATGCCGTTCCGGGACTTCGCCGAACCCGGCGGCACCGTGCAGTTCGGCGACATCGTCTCGATCCCCCGCGTCTACGGAATGCCCGTGAGCGCCGCCCTGGCTGCGCTCACCGCTGCAGGTTTCCAACCGGTGGTCGGCATCGCCGTGAGCTCCAACATCCAGACCGGCCTGGTCGTCGGCACCCAACCCTCATCTCGGGCGCCTCGCGGCAGCACAGTCACTCTCTACACCTCGACCGGAGTATCGCAAGCGCCACCCGCGCCCAAACCTTCGCCCACGAAGAAGACAGGCGGCAGGGGTGGAGGAGGGGGCTAGGACCCCTTCGGTGTCCTTCAGCGAGCCGCGAGAGCCGACTTCACTATCGCGGCGACGCGTCCACCTTCTGCTCGCCCGGCCACCAGCGTGGTGGCGGCCTTCATGACCATGCCCATCTGCGGCATACCGTTGGCACCCGTCTCATTGATCGCCTGCGCGACCAGCGCCTGGAGCTCTGGGTCCGAGAGCTGGGCCGGCAGGTAGGCCTCGAGGAAGACCAGCTCCGCCTCCTCCTTAGCCGCGAGCTCGGGACGCTTGGCCTCCCTGTATGCCGTGGCCGCTTCGCGCCGCTTCTTGGCCTCCCTGGCCAGAACCTTGAGGACCTCGTCGTCGGACAGCTCGCGAGCCGTGGTGCCCGACACCTCTTCGTTCGTGACGGCAGTCAGGGCCATCCGCAACGTCGACGACCGCACCTTGTCGTGCTCACGCATCGACGTGTGCAGATCGGCGCGCAGGGTGGACTTCAGCTGGGATGGACCCGGTTCTGTCATGTCTGCAGTCTGGCACCGCCCCGCGACGCAGAGTTTGCGAGGATGGGCCCGTGAGTCTGACAAGAGCCGCACTGCACGCCGCCGCCGGCCTGACCGCCGTGGGCACCTGCGGGCTGGCCTATGCGTCCCTGGTCGAGCGCAACGCCTTCACCGTGCGACGGTTCAGCGTCCCCGTGCTGCCCCCTGGTTCGGCGCCGTTGCGGGTCCTTCACCTCTCGGACATCCACCTCGTTCCTCGACAGAAGCGCAAGATCGAATGGCTCCGCTCTCTGGCAGCACTCGAGCCGGACCTGGTCGTCAACACCGGCGACAACCTCGCTGACCTCGAGGGCGTTCCTGCCGTATTGCGAGCTCTGGAACCGTTGCTCGCGGTTCCCGGTGTGTTCGTCATGGGCTCCAACGACTACTTCGCACCGAGTTTGAAGAACCCTGCGCGCTACCTCATAGGGGCACACGCACGGCCGGGCGAGAGCGTTCCGCTGCCCACCAGCGACCTTGTGAGCGCCTTCACCGGCGCAGGGTGGATGGACCTGAACAATGCTCGCGCCGCCCTGTCGGTCCGAGGACAGAGGCTGGAGCTCGTGGGCGTCGATGACGCCCACCTCAACTACGACCGGTATGCCGAGGTCGCCGGTCCCAGCGACCCCCATGCCGCGCTGACCGTGGG
>DATCQG010000296.1:0-19260 GCA_036569625.1 Dermatophilaceae bacterium
ACCTTTCACAGTTTCAGGAAGACGACGGCCACGCTACTCGATCAGGCAGGGCTTCAGCCCGGGTTGTCGCTGACCAACTGGGACTCGGACGACCCTCGATGACCCAGGACGTCTACATGGGGCGGAAGGCCGTCGACCCCAGGGCGGTTGCTGCTTTCGAGGAAGCACTTGGTCACTGGGAGCCGGCGTACCGGACGAGCCGCCGGAGGCAAAAAATGGGTTTGTGGGTATTAAATGGGTTTGGCGGCCCTCCGTGAAGGAGGACCGCCAGCCTGCAGGCCTGTGACCTGCACAAACAGTGCGCCGTGAGGGAATTGAACCCCCAACCCGCTGATTAAGAGTCAGCTGCTCTGCCAATTGAGCTAACGGCGCAACGAGGAGAGAGGCTAGCAGGCGGGGCCCCGTAGCCGGAAATCCAGCCCGGTTCATGGGCGTTGGCGGTACCAGATGAATACGCCGGCGCCGACCGCAAGGAACGCGACAGCTCCCGAGACTGGAACGAGGAATCGGCTCGGCCAGCCACCCGGTTCGGGTTGGGGGCGGTTGGATGTAGGCCCCGCCATGGTGGATGGAGCGGCTGTGGCCGGAGTGGCTGAGCCCGATGTCGGAGGAGTCCCAACGGGCGTCGCAGAGCCCGAGCCCGAAGCCAACGTCAGCGAGAAGTGGGACTCTCCCGACACCGGATGTCCATCGTTGCTGACAACCCGATAAGCGACCCGGTAGCCTCCCGAGGTCATTGCGGGACTCAACGGCTGGGTGACTCTGGCGCCCAGCACGGTGGGCTTGCCACGTGCCACATTGACGCCGGCGGCAGTGTTGACCACGACGGTCGCGAACGTGCGGCTTACCGGCTCATCGAACTCCAGCACGACCTCAGTGGGGGCCGTGGTCAGCGTTGCATCGGCATTCGGCGTGATCTTGACCAGAGCGGCATGAGCCGAGGCCGGTGCCGCGCTGACCAGCGAGGTGACAACCACGGCACCCCATCCGAACGACAACGCCACGCCAACGGTCAGGACTCTCGCCAGATGTCCACGCGGCCAAGACAGGGTGAACACGGTGGGGGCGTCTCCTGATCTTGTTGATTTCCAGCGAATTAAGTGGGTTCGGCTGAACCTGAGCCGTCCATGCTCCTAGGATTCAGATCATGGATCCCAGATACGTAGTATGCAGGGGCGGTGCACACGACAACGAGCGTTGGCCGTTGTGC
The DNA here is from genome assembly GCA_036569625.1 of Dermatophilaceae bacterium. GTDB lineage: Bacteria > Actinomycetota > Actinomycetes > Actinomycetales > Dermatophilaceae > UBA4719. The sequence goes on from DATCQG010000296.1 coordinate 1,211, forward strand.
CATCGCGTCAGCCCGGGCCATGAGTTCGATTGGGATGACGACGACAGCGGCGCCACGCGGTATGCCGTGGAGGCGGAGATAGTCCAGACCAACCTGGGCCCGATGTGGGTGGCTACCCCGGCGCGCTAGACCACCACCAACATCGATCTCGTCGTCGATCAGCGGGGAGTCCACGCCCTCGATGGCGTGACCCGATCTGATCTGCTCATGGTCGGTGGCGGGGTTGGCCGAGCTGTTGGTCGATGAAGGCGAGCAGCGCGCTCATGTACTGCGCAGGGTTGTGCGTGTAGGTATCCATGTGGTCGTGACCGGCAATGACGACCAGTCGGGATGCGCTGTTTGCCGACGCTGCGAACAGCTGATCGGCGTTGGAAACGCCCAGCAAAGGGTCCCCGCTGGAGTGGACGAAGAGGAACGCCCGACCCGGCATGCTCCGGACGGCGTCCACCGGGCTAAGCGTGGGGAGCACTCCGAAGGCCCGGGAGATCTCGATTGCAGGGATGGCCAACACCCCCGGAAGCTTTGTGTAGCAGGTGAGCCCACCCTGCATGGCGCTGGACAGGTTGGCGAAGGCGCTGTCGGCGACGAGCGCGCCCACCGCGGTGAGCTTGGGCGCGGCCTCGATCACGCTGGCCGCACCCATGCTGTTGCCCAGAACCGTCATCTGGTCTGGCGCGTACCCCAGGGAGAGCATGTAGTCGTACGCGCCGAGGAGGTCGCGGGGCTCGTTGTGGGCCAGGGTCTGGTTCGAGCCCATGCTCAGGCCTGACCCGCGGAGGTCGAACATCAGGACGTCGTAACCTCGGGGCAGCAGCTTGCGGGTCAGGGCAACGAAGTCGACGTCCTCGCGGTTCCCTTGCCAGCCGTGAACCAGGATGACGCTGCGGCCGGTCGGGTGATCTGCGCGGAACAGCCAACCTGACAGTCGTACATCGTCGATCCTGCTGGGGAACCTCACCTCACGATGGTTGCGACTGATTGCGTTTGCCGGCACCGCGAACGTTGCATGCGAGCCCGCAACGGCCAGCCGGGCACCGACCGTGGACGCAAGCAGAAAGGCGGCAGCTGCGGCGGCGCTCACCTGGGTCAGCCGTCGCGCCCAGCGGTGACGGCTCCGCGTCAGGGATGTCATCTGCTTTCATGGTGACACGGGTAGCGGGGTCCTGCTCACCCGCCGTACGCCCCAGCGCAACATCGTGAGGATCCCGCCGAGGACCGCCGCGGACAAGACGATGATCACCAAGCGCCCCCACCACCATCCTGCTGACGCGTGAGTGGTGTAGACAAAGTCGGCCCCGAGGCGGGCCAGCAACGCGCAGGCGACAACGTATGCGGTCATGTGCCAGAGATAGACCGGCATCGTCACGTCGTTCGCCCAGCTCACGACCCGCCAGCGACCTGGGTCCGCGAGAAGCCGCTCGGCGGGCCGCCGGAGCAGCATCGCCAGACCGATGAGCCACAGACCGTCGGCCACCAGTGAGAGCATCGGTGCATCGAGAGTCAAGACCGTCCATCGCGGGTTGATGAGGCTGCGTGGGTAGTAGGGCAGGCTGGTCAGCGCGGTGAGCACTACCAGGCCTGTGGTCGCCAACCCCGCGCAGGCCCTGGCCGACAGCCGTCGCAGGGTGCCATCGGCGTAGAAGTACCCGAGCTGGTGCGGGATCAGCCACACCAGCAGCAGGTTTGGTGCCAAAGGCGCGCCGCTGTTCCGGATGAAGGCTTGGGAGTCCGCGACGGCCACGAGCACCACCATTGCGAGCGGGACAGCGACTCCCCACCGCCGATGGGCCGTCGCTGTCCAGGGGCTGAGCAGGACGACCACCAGATAGACGGCCAGGAACCACAGTGGCCCGAACGGGATCGTATTCCCGATCGTTACGTGCCGCAGCGGGGACGAGGCCCCGTGCCCCACCACCTGCAACAGCAGGTCGGCCCCGAGCCACACACCGAAAAAGGTGATAGTGGGTCGGAGCAACCGGCGGAAGCGGCGGTCGAGGTAGGCGGCGTACGACTCGCCACGGCCGAGGGAGCTCGACAGGGAGACCCAGTTCGCGTAGCCGCCGGCGAAGAAGAACAGCGCCATGACGTCGCCGGTCCAGGTGAGCGGCCACAGCCCCGGGACCACCGCAACGACGTTCTGGTCGACGACTTTCCCAGCCCTCAAATCAGGCATGACGCTGAGCCAGTGGAGGAGAAACGACTGCGGACATGGCGATCACACGGACGAGGTCGATGAACCGGTCCCTTTCAGGGCGCGCCACAATGTCCCCGCGATTGCCCCGCGCGCCACCACGCATGCTCCCAGTACACCCCAAGACGCCTCCTTGGGGCAGACAAACGTCAACGGAACCGTCCCGTGGGGCAACCTCCACCTGCTGTTCTGGCTCTCGTTGTTCCCCGTCACGACCACCTGGTTGGACGAGACGACGTTCTCCCGCACACCCGTGATCGTCTACGGCATCAACCTGCTTCTTGCCGCAGTGGCGTACTACGCCCTGCAGCGGGCAATCTTCCGCGTCGAGGGCGGTTCCGGTCTCCGTCAGGCTCTCGGCCGTGACCTCAAGGGCAAGGTCTCGCCATTGCTCTACCTCTTCGGCATCGCGCTGGCCTTCGTGGCCCCTTGGCTGGCCGTGCTCATCTTCACCAGCGTGGCCATCATGTGGCTGGTGCCCGACCGACGCGTGGAGCGCTACCACGCGTGCGGGAGTCGAGCTCCTGACAAGGCTCGGAGCTGAGATGGAGCTTGCGGCCAAGTCCGGAAGACGCGCGCGGGCCGGCACCCCCAGCAGGGAGCACCGGCCCACGACCATGCGGGTGAGTGACGGGACTTGAACCCGCGACATCCGCCACCACAAGGCGGCGCTCTACCAGCTGAGCTACACCCACCATGCCGAGCGACCGCCAATGATGGCGGCCGCGTGTTCGACGGCGCTCATCGTACCGGTTCTCGACCGATGCCGATGCCCGGACACGACAACTCCGGAACAAGCCGAAGGATCATGGTCGTGGGGACAGCCACGATCCTTCAGTCTGTCGGCGGGCCGATCTCAAAACGGGCCGCGATCGCCTTTGCGGCCTCGGAGTCAGGCCCAGGCGGCGCCACGAAGACTGCCTCGCGGTAGTAGCGCAGCTCGGCGATGCTCTCGCGGATGTCGGCCAGAGCCCTATGGCCGCCGACCTTCTTGGGGGAGTTGTAGTACGCCCGCGGGAACCACCGGTGGGCGAGCTCCTTGATCGAGGAGACGTCGATGATCCGGTAGTGCAGGTGGGCTTCCAGCTCGGGCATGTCGCGCGCGAGGAACGCACGGTCCGTGCCCACGGTGTTGCCGCCAAGAGGCGCCTTCGCGGCATCGGGCGCCCACTCGCGGATGTATCCGAGGACCTGCTGCTCAGCCTCCGCCATGGTGATGCCTGCGGCGAGCTCGTCGAGCAGGCCGCTGGACGTATGCATGTTGCGGACGAATTCGTCCATCTGCTCGAGCGCCTCGGCCGGAGGCTTGATGACCAGGTCGATTCCGTCGCCGAGCTGGTTCAGCTCGAAGTCGGTCACCAGGGCTGCCACCTCGATCAGGGCGTCTGCGGTCAGGCTGAGTCCGGTCATCTCGCAGTCGATCCAGACGATCCGGTCATTGGTCCCGCGCTGGTTGGTGTTCTCGCTCACGTCCCCACCTTAGAGGGAGGCTGCACTAGCCTGCGGTCATGACGTTGGGTGAGCGGTGCCCGCTGGTGGTTCCCCGAGGGTGGAGGCAGGTGGCCAGAGGGTTGTTGGTGTTCGCCGAGACGGAATCTGCGGTGGGCGCCCCCGGCAGGACTCGAACCTGCGACCTAGAGATTAGAAGGCTCTTGCTCTATCCATCTGAGCTACGGGGGCACGTTCCCGCGGCTGGCACGGGCAACGCGAGAATTGTAAGGGAGCACACGGCATACAGGTGCGGGGTGAGCAGGGTTGGTCACATCGAACGCGTCGGAGAAATCCACCTCTGACCTGCCCCGGGTTGAGCTGCCGGCACCAGACAAGGCAGGCTGGAGGCTTGTGAGGATCGGGGATGATGACACGGGACTGCTGAGCGCCGTTCAGCAGCTTCGAGCCGAGGTCGAGAACTCCACCTTCCCCTTGGACCTTCCGGGGGTAGCTGCGGCCCGTTTGTCGCAGGCTGCGCTGCTCAAGGAGCTCGACGACTACGTCATCCCTCGCCTCGCCTCGCTGGATGCCCCCTTGCTCACCGTGGTCGGTGGATCGACGGGCGCCGGCAAGTCCACCTTGGTCAACTCGCTGGTTGGTACGGTCGTCAGCCGCAGTGGTGTGCTGCGCCCGACCACGCGATCGCCGGTCCTGGTGCACCACCCACAGGACGAGCGTTGGTTCAAGGGGAGCAGGGTCCTGCCGGGGCTGGCCCGCATGACCGGGTTCGACGACTTTCGAGACGATCAGGCTGTGGTTCGTCTCGTCTCCTCCGAGACCCTGCCTGCCGGGCTGGCCGTGCTGGATGCGCCGGACATTGACTCGGTGGTGCAGTCGAACCGCGAGGTCGCCCGCGAGCTGCTTCTGGCGGCTGACCTCTGGCTCTTTCTCACCACGGCGGCTCGTTATGCCGATGCCGTGCCCTGGGACCTCCTTCGCGGTGCTTCCGAGCGTGGCACCTCGGTCGCGATCGTCCTGAACCGGGTGCCACCCGAGGCGATGGAAGAGGTGCGCGCCCATCTGGCGTCGATGCTGCGCGAGCGCGGGCTGGGCAGCGCGCCGATCTTCACGGCGATGGAAACCACCCTGACGGCCGACGGCCGGCTCTCCGAGAGGGAGATCGCGCGGTTGCGCTCATGGCTGTCGGCGCTTGCTCGTGATGCCAAGGCGCGTTCGATCGTCGTACGCCGCACTCTCACCGGCGCGCTGAAGTCGTTGCATGACAGCGCACTCACGATGTCAGCCGCGACCGTCGCGCAGGAAGGGGCCGCTGCGGCCCTCCACCAGGAGGTCGCAGCCGCCTATGCCGCTGCGATGAAGGCGGTCGAGCTCGGTATGACGGACGGAACGCTGTTGCGTGGGGAGGTCCTCGCGCGCTGGCAGGAGTTCGTCGGAACCGGAGAGTTCCTGCGTCAGGTGGAGGCCGGAGTCTCGCGCCTGCGCGACCGGATAACCGCTGTCATCAAAGGGAGTCCGCCGCCCACCTCGGACCTTGGGGAGGCGCTGCAGTCCGGCGTTGCCGAGCTGTTGACGGCCCAGTCGCGTGGTGCTTCGGCAGCCGTTCTTCGACGGTGGCGGCAGCTGCCCGGAGGTCCCGAGGTGGTGGCCGCCCATCCCGAGCTGGCCAAGCCCTCGCCCGACGGAAGCTCCAAGGTCGAGCGGCTGGTGCGTGACTGGCAGGGCCAGGTTCTGGACCTCGTTCGCGCCGAGGGCAGGGACAGGCGCACGACGGCTCGCGTGCTTTCCTTTGGCGCCAACGGTATCGGCGTCATCCTCATGCTCCTCGTGTTCAGCCAGACAGGGGGTATCACCGGCAGTGAGGTGGGTATCGCGGGCGGTTCGGCACTCCTGGCCCAGCGCATACTCGAGGCCATCTTCGGCGACCAGGCTGTTCGTGACCTGTCCACCAAGGCTCGTCGCCAGCTGATCGCCAAGGCCGAGGAGCTGTATGACGGTGAGCAGGCTCGCCTTCACGCTGCGGTTGCGTCGGTCGAGGTGGGCGCAGGGCAGGCGGAACGGCTCCGGGCCGCCGCGAGCGCCGTCGAGGTCGTGCGATGAGCCGGCGAAAGAGCGGGGGCAGGGCGGCTTCGAAGAGGGGGGCCGCCAAAGGCACTGCGTCGGCCGAGTCGGTTCAGACCAGGGCCGCTTCGTTGATTGCCGCCCTGGAGTCAGGCGTGGGGTGCCTGCCTGAACGTGGCGTCTACCGCGCAGAGGTCGCCATCATGAAGGCCGCAGCGCGCACCGCGATCGTCGGCGGACACACGGTGGTCGCACTCGCGGGCGCCACCGGCAGCGGCAAGTCCAGTCTTTTCAACGACCTGACCGGTGCCGACATCGCCCCGATCGGCGCGCGTCGCCCGACTTCTTCGACGCCGATCGCCGCGATCTGGGGGAGCGAGTCCGCATCGGCTCTGCTCGACTGGCTCAAGGTCGGTGCGCGCCACGTGGTGGATGAAAGCCCCTCTGGTGGAACCGGTTCCGCCGTCGGTCGGGCTGGACCGACGCCGTCTGAGCCCGGGCTGGAGCTCGACGGGCTGGTGCTGCTGGATCTGCCCGACTTCGACTCCCTCGACGAGGGGCACCGCGTCGAGGCGGATCGACTGCTCGACCTGGTCGACGTCTTCGTCTGGGTCACCGACCCCCAGAAGTACGCCGACGCCCGGTTGCATGAGGAGTACATCGCGCGGCTGTCGGCCCACGACGCGGTCACGATCGTTGTCCTGAACCAGGCCGACCGCCTGACTCCGGATGCGCTCGCCGCGTGCCGCAAGGATCTCGTGCGGCTGCTCGGCGTGGACGGTGTCAATGCCGCAGAGGTGATTGCCACGTCGGCGACGGATGGCAGCGGAGTGATCGATCTGCGCCATCGGATCAGTTCGGCGGTCGTGGGTCAGAATGCGGCGGTGAGGCGTCTCGACTCCGACTTGCGTTCTGTGGCAACGATTCTGCGCTCGGGTGTCGCCGACTCGGAGCCCGGCCTCGATGAGTCCGACGACGAGGGTCTGGTCGACGCGCTCGGCCGCGCAGCCGGAATACCGGTGATCCTGGATGCCGTTGAGCGGGACTACCGGCGGGAGACCTGGGCCCGCACAGGGTGGCCGCTCACCCGCTGGGCCAGGGCGCTGCGCCCTGCCCCGCTCAAGCTCCTCAGGCTGAACCAGGGCGCGGCCGTCCGGTCCGGCGGGATCTCTGAGTCCGACGTCCGTTCGGTGTTGGGCCGGTCGTCGCTCCCTCCGGCGGTTCCGGCCGCTCGCGCGGCCGTGGAGCTGGCCACCCGTGAGCTCGGCGACCGGGCTGGTAGGGGACTGCCGCAAGCATGGACCGATGCGGTGACGAATGCGGCGACGCCGCCAGGTGAGGACCTTGCCGACGTGTTGGACCAAGCGGTGGTGAACACGCCTCTTCGTCTACGAAACCCATTGTGGTGGGCCATTCTTGGGACGCTGCAGTGGATCTTTGCCACTGCTTTCGTGACAGGTCTGCTCTGGCTCGGCATTCTGATGGTGCTCGGATGGCTCCAGGTTTCAGTTGTCGAAACGCCTCGCATCGGACGGCTGTCGTATCCGTTCCTTCTCCTTGCAGGCGGTCTTCTCAGCGGTTTCCTGCTGTCCCAGCTGACCCGCGCCATGGGCAGGGTGGGCGGTCGGCGGCTCAAGGTCATCGTGGATGAACGTCTGCGTGAATCGGTCACCCAGGTGGCTCGAGATCATCTCGTCGCGCCGGTTCAGCAGGTTCTTGACCGACACCGTGCGACGCGTGAGCACCTCGAGGCTGCTCGCAAGCTCGACTGAGCCTTTTCACGTACGTGAACCGGTTGTCCACAACTGCCAAGCTTTTCGACCCGCCGTCCACAGGCGCGCGGCGGCCGCTGGTGCCAGCCGGCCGGCATACCCATTGTGGAGCTCTCGCCAGTTTCGGCGGGTAATCGATGAGAGCGATGAGGTGATGACGATGAACGAGACGTACGTGACGGTCAGCGGCAATGTGGTGGGCGACCCGGTGGCACGGCTGACCAAGGCGGATGTGCCGTTCGTGACGTTCCGGGTGGCGTCGAACGTGCGGCGGGTGAACTTCAAGACCGGCGAATATATCGACGCAGGGACCAACTTCGTGAACGTGACAGCCTTCCGCGCGCTGGGGATCAACCTGGCGAACTCGCTGAAGAAGGGTGAGCCGGTGATCGTCTACGGGCGGATGAGGATCAACCAGTGGGTCAACGGGGAGAAGAGCGGAACCACCGTGGAGATCGATGCCTACAACGTCGGCCACGACCTGACGTGGGGTCAGACCAAATTTACCAAGGTGACCAAGCCCCAGCTCAACCAGAACGACCGGATGGCCGATGCCGAGGTGCAGGACGCCAACGAGCAGCTGGACCGCGACGCCGCGTTGACCGATGACGAGCTCCTGCGGTCAGGTGATGAGCCGTCCACCGAGGGCTTCCCTGACGCAGTCGGCGCAGGCCTCGAGCTGGCCTCTGCGGACACCGATGTGTACGAGACGGTGGGCGCTGCCAGCTGAGGAGGTCGCCCCGGTGGATGGGCGTCAGGAGCTGCCGAGGCTGTTCCCGTTCCCGGTCGGTGAGCCTGCCGCGAGTTAGGGTTCGACCGTAGCGGGCAGATACCCTGACGCCCATGGCTGAGTTCATCTACACCATGACCAAAGCGCGCAAGGCTCACGGCGACAAGGTCATCCTCGACGACGTCACGATGTCGTTCTTCCCCGGCGCCAAGATCGGCGTGGTCGGCCCGAACGGTGCTGGCAAGTCGACGATCCTGCACATCATGGCCGGGCTGGACCAGCCCTCCAACGGTGAGGCACGGCTGTCGCCCGGCTACTCCGTGGGCATCCTGCTCCAGGAGCCGCCGCTGAACGAGGAGAAAACGGTTCTCGGCAACGTCGAGGAGGGTCTGGGCCAGATCAAGGCCGACGTCGACCGGTTCAACGAGATCTCGAAGGAGATGGCCGAGCCGGACGCCGACTTCGAGACGCTGATGGAGGAGATGGGTCACCTTCAGGAGAAGATCGACGCGGCTGACGCGTGGGACCTGGACTCCCAGCTCGACCAGGCGATGGACGCCCTTCGATGCCCTCCGCCGGACGCCGACGTCAGGTTGCTCTCCGGAGGTGAGCGCCGTCGCGTGGCGCTGTGCAAGCTGCTCCTGCAGAAGCCGGACCTCCTGCTCCTCGACGAGCCCACCAACCACCTCGATGCCGAGAGCGTGCAGTGGCTGGAGAAGCACCTCGCGTCCTACCACGGTGCCGTCCTCGCCGTGACCCACGACCGGTACTTCCTGGACAACGTGGCGCAGTGGATCGCCGAGGTCGACCGGGGCCGGCTCTACCCGTACGAGGGCAACTACTCGACCTACCTGGAGAAGAAACGGGAGCGTCTCACCGTCCAGGGCAAGAAGGATGCCAAACTCGCCAAACGCCTCGCCTCCGAGCTCGAGTGGGTCCGTTCCAACGCCAAGGCCCGCCAGGTCAAGTCCAAGGCCCGGCTGTCCCGCTACGAGGAGATGGCGGCCGACGCCGACCGCGCTCGCAAGCTGGACTTCGACGAGATCCAGATCCCGATGGGCCCGCGTCTTGGCAGCACTGTCATCGAGGTCAACAACCTCCGGAAGGGCTTCGACGACCGCTTGCTGATCGACAACCTGTCGTTCACCCTGCCGCGTAACGGCATCGTGGGTGTCATCGGCCCCAACGGTGTCGGCAAGACGACGCTCTTCAAGACCATCGTCGGGCTCGAGACGCCGGACGAGGGCAACGTCAAGATCGGCGAGACCGTCAAGATCTCCTACGTCGACCAGGGGCGTGCAGGCCTCGACCCGACCAAGAACCTCTGGGAGACAGTGTCGGACGGGTTGGACTACATCAAGGTTGGCCAGGTCGAGATTCCCTCTCGCGCCTACGTGTCGCAGTTCGGTTTCAAGGGCACGGACCAGCAGAAGATGACCGGCGTGCTCTCTGGTGGTGAGCGCAACCGTCTCAACCTTGCGCTGACCCTGAAGCAGGGCGGCAACCTGCTTCTTCTCGACGAGCCGACGAACGACCTGGACGTCGAGACCCTTGGTTCTCTGGAGAATGCGCTCCTGGAGTTCCCCGGATGCGCCGTCGTGATCAGTCACGACAGGTGGTTCCTGGACCGCGTGGTGACGCACATCTTGGCCTACGAGGGCGACGAGGCCAACCCGGCAGCCTGGTACTGGTTCGAGGGCAACTTCGAGTCCTACGAGGCCAACAAGATCGAGCGCCTCGGGCCCGATGCCGCCCGCCCGCACCGCGTGACCTATCGCAAGCTCGGCCGCGACTGACGATTGCGCCGGTTCAAGCTCGGACGAGCCGCAGGGCCAGATCGCCGTATGCCGTGCCGATGGCTTCAGGGGTGCGCCGGATGCTGGGCCCATACCACCGTGCGACGTCGATGGCCAACGACTGCAGCGCAAGGGTGGTCACCGCAAGGTCCGGCACGTTGAAGTCGCCGCTGGCAACACCTGCCTGCAGGACTTCTCGGACGACTGCGTCAATCTGTCTGCGCAGGTCGAGGATCTCATCGCGGTGGTCCGGCGTCAGGTGCGGAAACTCGTACTGGACGATCCGTGCCGTGCGGAACTGCTCGGCGTGCCAGCGGGCGAAGGCCGAGACTATTGCCACGAGCTGGGCCGGAGGAGCTTGTGCACCGTCCCTTGCCGTGGTCACGACCTCGAGCGCCAAGGCATGTCCCCGGCGGCAGAGCTGGAACAGGAGATCCTGCTTGCTCGCGAAGTGGACGTAGACGCCGGCTGGGCTCATGTTCGCCCGAGCGGCTATGTCCCGGGTGGTCGTAGCGTGAAAACCATTGTCCGCAAAGGCATCCACGGCGGCATCCATCAGGCGATGCGCAGTGAGCCCGACCGCGGGACGGCTGGTGGCCGGCCTTCGCGAAGCGGTCATGGTTGACAGCATGCCCCACCTCATCGAAACTAAGCAAGCGCTTAGTAACCGGAGGATTGACATGCCACGCAACGTGTACGGCCCCGACCACGAGGCGTTCCGCGCAACGGCGCATGAGTTCGTTGAGCGCAGCCTGAAGCCTCGCGCTGAGCAGTTCATCGAGGCCCGGTCAATTGATCGTGAGGTCTGGATCGAGGCGGGCAAGCAAGGTCTGCTCGGGCTCGAGGTCCCCGAGGTGTACGGCGGCTCGGATGCGCGTGACTTCCGCTTCAACGCGGTCCTGACGGAGGAGCTGTCCAAGTTCAACGCCGCGGCGTCATCCAGCTTTGGTATCCACTCCGACTGTGTTGCTCCTTATCTGGTGGACCTCGGAACAGAGGAGCAGAAGGAGCGCTGGCTTCCCGGCTTCTGTTCCGGCGAGATCATCACCGCGATCGCGATGACCGAGCCCAGCGGCGGCTCCGACCTGGCCGCGCTCAAGAGCACAGCCGTTCGGGACGGCGATGACTGGATCCTGGGCGGTTCAAAGACGTTCATCACCAACGGCTACCAGGCCGACCTGGTCATTGTGGCGGCCAGGACCTCGCCGGAGAAGGGCGCCAAGGGGATCACGCTTTTTGGAGTTGAGAGCGGCATGCCCGGTTTTGAACGGGGCCGCAAGCTCGACAAGGTGGGGCAGCAGGAGTCCGACACAGCCGAGCTCTTCTTCACGGACGTGCGAGTGCCCAGCACCAACGTCATCGGGGAGGTCGACCGAGGGTTCATAGCCATGATGGAGCGGCTTCCCCAGGAGCGCGTGGGTGCGGCCGTGTCCAACACTGCTCACGCGGCGCAGATCCTGGTGGAGACGATCGCCTACGCCAAGGAGCGCAAGGCCTTCGGCCAGCCGATCGGCTCCTTCCAGCACAACAAGTTCCTGATCGCCGAGCTGCAGACCAAGATCGAGGTCACCCAGGCGTTCGTCGACGACTGCATCGAGGCCCACGCCGAGCGCCGGCTCAGCGCGGTTGACGCGGCCAAGGCCAAGTGGTGGTCGGCCGAGGTCCAGAACGACGTGCTCGACGCCTGCGTGCAGCTTTACGGTGGCTACGGATTCATGAACGAGTACCGCGTGGCACGGGCCTGGCGCGACGCCCGGGTTACCAAGATCTGGGCTGGCACGAACGAGATCATGAAGGAGCTCATCGGCCGCGACCTCGGGCTTTGAGCAGTTTTCGGGCGACCAAGGAGTCGACGCCACGTGAGCATCACCCACAAGAACAGGGTCGCGATCGTCACGGGTGGCAGCCGCGGCATCGGCCTTGGCATCGCACGGCGCCTGGTCGATGATGGCGCTCGCGTCGTCATCACGGCGCGCAAGCCCGACGTGCTGGCTGAGGCTGTCGAGGCGCTGGGGGGTCCGGAGCACGCCCTTGCCATCGCCGGCCACGCCGATGCTGAGGCACACCAGGACGAGGTCATCGCGGCTGCCAGGTCAACCTTCGGGCGGCTCGACTATCTGGTCAACAACGCAGGGATCAACCCGGCCTTCGGACCCATGCTGGACACAGATCTCGATGTGGCCCGCAAGGTCCTGGAAGTCAATGTTCTCAGCGCTTTCAGCTGGATCCAGAAGGCCGTTCGTGCCGGGTTGGGCACTCCGGAGTCTCCCGGTGGCGCGATCGTCAACGTCGCCTCGATCGCCGGCCTGCGCGCTACCGGGGTCCTTGGCTGGTATGCCGTGAGCAAGGCGGCGTTGATCCACCTCACCACCGAGCTGGGGCACCAGCTCGGCCCGGACGTGCGCGTCAACGCGGTGGCGCCAGCCATCATCAAGACAGCTTTCGCGCACGCCCTGTACGAAGGGCGTGAGGAGAAGGTCGCCGCAAGATACCCCCTCAAGCGGCTGGGCATCCCCGAGGACGTCGCCGGCGCGGTCTCGTTCCTCCTCTCCGGCGACGCATCCTGGATGACGGGTCAGACGCTTGTCCTGGACGGTGGGGTCACGCTGGGTGGTGGCCTGTGAGGACCGCCTCAGAATCGTTACGGCTGGCCTGGGTCAGTCCTGGGTCAGTCCTGGGGACCGCCGGCCACGTAGATGACCTGGCCTGAGACATACCCGGCCTCTTCGCTGGTCAGGAACGAGATCGTATTCGCAATGTCCTCGGGCTGGCCGACGCGACCGACGGGGATGTGTTCGGCGGCATGGGCCAGGAACTCCTCGAACGTGATGTTCATCCGCTTGGCGGTCTGCCTGGTCATGTCTGTGGCGATGAAGCCGGGCGCCACCGCGTTGGCAGTCACGCCGAAGCGGCCAAGCTCGATCGCCAAAGTCTTGGTGAACCCCTGGATGCCGGCCTTGGCGGCCGAGTAGTTGACCTGACCGCGGTTGCCCTGCGCGGACGTGGAAGAGAGGTTGACGATCCGGCCGAACTTCTCGACCGTCATGTGGGCCTGGACGGCCTTGGTCATGAGGAACGCGCCACGGAGGTGGACGTTCATGACGGCGTCCCAATCCTCGACCGGCATCTTGAAGATCAGGTTGTCGCGGATGATGCCGGCGTTGTTCACCAGGATGGTTGGGGCGCCGAGCTCTGTCGCGACCCGTTCCACCGCAGCCTCGACCTGTTCGGGCGCGCTGACATCCACTCCCACCGCGATGGCACGGCCCCCGGCCGACGTGATCGCCGATACCGTCTCGGCGCACCATTCCTCTTCGAGGTCGAGGACGGCGACGGCACGGCCGTCCTTGGCCAGCCGGATCGCGGTTGCGGCTCCGATGCCGCGGGCCGCGCCGGTGACGATGGCGGTGCGCTGGATGGTGGTGATGGTGCTCAAGTGTGCCTCCAAGACATAATGAATTGTCGTGAGCCTACTAAGCGAACGCTTAGTAACAAAGTCCGGCGCGCGGGGCTGCGGGTCACAGCTCCTTGAGGCGGACCATCCCCTCTTGGGCGACCGTCGCGAGCAGCAGGCCATCTGCGTTGAACATCCGCCCTGTTGCAAGCCCGCGTCCGCTCGATGCCGAAGGAGATGCCTGGGTGAACAGGGTCCATTCGTCCGCGCGTCCGGGCCGGTGGAACCACATCGCGTGGTCCAGGCTGGCGGCGCGAAGTCTTCGGTCGGACCAGGCCATGCCGTGGCGGCGGAGCACCGGCTCGAGCAACGAGTAGTCCGAGCAGTACGCCAGTACCGCGGCGTGCACCAGTGGGTCGTCCGGCATCTTCCCGATGGCCTTTAGCCACACGCTCTGCTGGGCCGAACGTTGTCCCGACGGGTGGATGTAGATGGCTCTTTCCACATGGCGCAGGTCGATGGCCTTGGCCTGCGACCAGAAGTTGGCGTCCGGGTTCTCGATCCCGGCGAACTCCTGCGCCACGGTCTGGAGGCTTTCTGGGTCCGGTGCGGCGGGCATGGGGTCCTGGTGGTCCAGCCCCCCGGCGTCCGTCTGGAACGACGTGATCATCGACAGGATCGGCTTGCCGAACTGGATCGCGTGGACCCGACGGGCCGAGAACGAGTGTCCGTCGCGCAGTCGCTCCACGGCAAAGCGGATCCGGTGGTTCGAGTCGCCAGCGCGCAGGAAGTATCCGTGCAGCGAGTGGATCCGGCGTGGGTGCTCCTTGGCATCGGCGAGGTCCTCAACGGTCCGACCGGCGGCGATGACGGACTGGGCCAGGACCTGCCCCCCGAACACGCGACCGTGCGGCATCGGCTGGCTGCGCCCGATGAAGACATCGGCGTCGGACTCGCCGAGGTCCGACCCCTTGTCGGCGACCGGTCCGTCGACGGTGATGTGGGCTGAGCCGACGGGCAACAGGTCGAGGACGTCGAGCAGGTCCTCCAGCGGGTCGAGGATGGGGCCGTGCTCAGGGGTGGTCACGAAGGAGACGATATCGGGCAGGCTGCGATGATGACGCCATGAGCGAGCGCCCCTACCGTGTCGATGTCCCGCTTCGATGGTCCGACATGGACGCCTATGGGCACGTCAACAACGTCCAGTTCCTGCGCCTTCTCGAGGATGCCCGAGTGATCGCCTTCGAACAGTGGTTCGGCCAGGATCGGAGCCTGCTCAAAGAGGGGGTGGTTGTCGCCCGTCATGAGATCGAGTACCTGGCCCCTCTGGACTTCAGGCACGCGCCGATCACTGTGGACATGTGGGCGACCAAGGTCGGGGGAGCCAGCTTCGACCTCGCCTACGAGGTGCGCGATCCGGCTGTGGTCGGCACGACGTTGTATGCGCGGGCCGAGACGACGCTGGTCGCCTACGACTTCGCCGCGGCGAGCCCCCGCCGACTGCGCCCTGACGAACGGGCGGTGCTCAAGGGAGTGGCCGGCGATCCGGTGCCCTTTCGCTGGCGCACCGTGGTCATCTGATGGGCGAGCTCCGCTTTGTGGACTCCGAGGACATCGAGGACCTGCGGACGTATGTCACCCGTGCCCGATCCCTGGACCCCGATGGCGCCATCCGGCTGCGGTCTCACGGCATGACGCTGGCGGCCTATGTCGGCGTCCTGGCCGGGCGGGGGCTGTTGACGACGGGAGCAGTCATCGGGCTCAGGGTCATGGCTCTCGCCGAGCCGGATGACGTGGACGTCACTGTGTCGCTGGCCAGCGCCTCCGAGCGTCTTGCCCGCGGCGGGACTGCGACCTTCTCGATCCCGCCAACCACGGTCCAGGTCGCCTGGGCGGCCATGGCACCTCCACGCAGCGGGTGGGAACCGGTCGGGGAGCTGAGCGTCGCCGATCTGAAAACCGTTGCCACACAGGGTATTTCCGATATCGCTCACGGCGTCCCGGAGGGTTCGGGGGCGGCAGTGGTCTCGGACCTGCGGCAGCGCGTTTGGGCTCGTGACTCGCAGACGACTCCGCCGATCCCGTCGGGAGCTGCCTTCGCGGCATACGTGCTGGGCTTCCTGACCGAGGAGCGGGCGCGTGTCTTTGCCCATGGTCGCTGGACCCGTCTCTCCACCGAGACGGGTCACGTCCTGGTCTGCTGACCCCCGAGCATCACGAGGGCTGCGACAGCGGCCAGGGAGATCCAGATGAGCTCGAACACGCCGTTGTCCGAGCCAGTGGGGTTGTGCAACGCGGCAAACACCGCTCCGGCCGCCGAGATGCCCATGACGCTTCCGAGCACGTCTGACAGCTGCAGTGATGACGAGGTGCTGCCGTGGTCGCTGACAGGTGAGAGGGCCAACGAGAGCACCGAGGTCGACGACATGGCAAGGCCCATGCCCAGTCCAGACACCGCGGTCGCTAGCCCCACCAGGTAGTAGTGCCAACCGAACCCGGCGATCGCGGCGAGAAGAAGGACGCCGATGGTCAGCGACGCGCCGCCGGCGACCACGAGCTCGGAGCGGCGGTTGAGCATCACGCGGCTTCCCTGGACGAACGAGCCCAGGGACCAGCCGAGCGCACCCACGGTGAGCGTGATGCCAGCAGTCGTGAGGCTGAGATGCCGCTCATTGACGAGCATGAGGGGGATGAAGGTCAGGGCACCGTTGAATGCGGCCGTGAGCAGGAACCGGCTCATCATCACCGCGGGCAGTCCACGAGACATGCGCAGGGTGCCGGGCGGAACGAGCCGGGGGGCGGTCAGCGCTACGCCGACGAGGCCCAACAAAGCCAGTGCGACCGGGAGGACATGCACCGGCACAAGCTGGTCGGAGCCCCACTGCATCGCGCCTGCCGAGAGGGCGACGCCCAGACCCAGGAGCGACATCCGGAGGTGCCCGGACCGCCCGGATCGGTCGGATCGGTCGGATCGGTCGGATTCCGCCAACCGTTCGGTCTGGTCGGTTGCCCCGCCCTGGTTGATGCGCTCGCGTTGGGTCATGACCACCGCGAACGTCACCGCGATGGGCGCGAGCACGATGAGAAAGACCCACCGCCAGGACCACGTGGACGCCAGCCAGCCGGCGATCGGAGGGCCGATCAGCGAGGGGAGCACCCACGCGGCAGAGATCCAGCTGAATACCTTGGGGCGCAACGCATCTGGGTAGGCTCGGCCGATCACGACATACAGCGCGACCACGATCAGCCCGGCGCCCAAACCGGCGATCAGCCGTCCGGCAAGCAGGATGGTGAATGACGGGGCCAGTCCTGCCAGCGCGGAACCGGCAGCCATCAGAATCTGGCCGGCAAAGAGCGACGGGAGCGGACCGCGGCGGTCGGACCAGACGCCGGCCAGGACGATGCCGAGCATCTCGGCTGTAAGCATGACAGAGAAGGCAAGCCCGTAGGACCGGACGGCGTTCAGGTCCCGGGCCACGCGGGGCATGGCGGTCGAGATCGCCATCGCCTCGAAGGCGATGATGGTGACCAACGCCAGCAGGGCGAGGGTCAGCAGCCTGTATGCCCGCCCCATGGGCCCCTGGGAGCGTTCCCGCCGCTGATCTGGGCGCATGGCGGTGGTCACTGGGTCAAGGGTAGTCACGGCGCCGTGAGAACACGTCAGGCGCAGGTAAGCGCTTCCCGTCAACGGGAATATTCGCCTGACAACGACGCGGGAAGGATGGGGGCCGGACAGCCCATCAAGGGAGCCTGCGAGCAGGGCCAGCGGTCCGCGTCCCTCCGCGTCAAGGTGGAGAGCCGGGCGGGCCGTTCTGGATCCGGCGCTGCAGCTCGGCTCGACCGCTCGGGCAGTTCTCCAGACGCCAGGCACCCTCGATCCACCAGGTCGCACCAGCGTCGGCCCATGCGGCGATATCTCGCTCACCCGGGCCCGCACCATAGAACTCGCCCTCGACGCAGATGGCGAAATGCTCCATGGACAGCCCTGCCTCCTCTCGCATCCGCCGCACCTGGTCGGTCAGGCCGGACAGCTCCTGAGGCGACCGGGGATTGCCGCGCCACTCGCCGTCGACGACTTGTGGGAGCCAGCCCTGCCATCGTGCCGCCCGCTCGAGCGATGGCTGACGCGTTTCGCCGACCTTCGCCGCACCGACGACCCACACCGGCGGGTGCGGTTGCTGGATCGTCGGAGCGGGGAGCATGAACTCGGTCGGCTTGACGGTGTAGTGCTTGCCCTGGAACGAGAACGGCTGTCCAGCCATGAGCCCGGCGTAGATCGCCAGGCCCTCGTCCATCTTCTCGGCCCGGACCCTGCGTCCTTCGTCGGCCTCGAATGCGGTCCAGCCCTCGTGCAGGGCCCCGAGGCCGGCACCGAGGATCACCCGGCCGCCGGAGAGTCGGTCGAGGCTGCTCACCCGCGAGGCGAGATCCCAGGGACGGATGCGGGGGATAGGCGTGAGCATGGTGCCGAGGTGAATACGGTCGGTCACCATCGCCGCGGCGGTCAGTGCGATCCAGGCGTCATCGCCCCAGACGGCCTCCCAGTCGAAGATGGCGTCCCAGCCGCTGGACTCAGCCATCACCGCGTGCTCTGCAACATCGGCGGCAGCCCCGAACGGCAGCACGAACCCATAGCGCATCATCCGACGCTAGCGCC
>DATCQG010000297.1:0-11931 GCA_036569625.1 Dermatophilaceae bacterium
GGCGGAGCGGGACATGTTTCCTCCTGAGGCTGGAAATGGATTGTTCATGAGGGTCGCCCCGTTGGTGACCTGTGTCACCATTTCGTTCATTGAGTTCGCCAGCGGTTTTGGTGAGAACCGCACACTGGTGGTATGCACACCCGCATGAACCCACGGACCTGGAGCCTGGCGCGCCAGCTGTTCGCGCTGCAGGTTGTCGTCGTAGCGGTCGTGGTGATGGCCGGAGGCGTCGCGGCATACCTGCAGGCTCGGCAGAGCAGTGCGGACTCCACGAGCACCCGGGTTCTCGCAGTCGCCCGGAGCGTCGCGGCGTCCCCGCTGATTCGGTCCGCGCTGAACGCACCAGACCCGTCCGCCATCCTGCAGCCCTTCGCCGAGCGGGTGCGCCGAGACACCGGCACCGACTTCGTGGTCGTGATGACCACAAAAGGAATCCGCTACTCCCACCCCAAGCCGGAACTCATCGGCAAGCGGTTCAGCGGCCACATCGACGCCGCGGTCGCCGGTGGGGTGGTGCTCGAGACGTATGGCGGCTCGTTCGGTCCGTCCGAACGCGCCGTGGTGCCGGTGCGGGCCGAAGGCGGGCCCGTGATCGCCCTGGTCTCTGTGGGCGTCACCCGCGCAGCCGTCGCGCGCGAGCTGGCCCACGTGGTCCCCGGGCTGCTCGGCGCGGGAGCCGCAGCGCTGTTGCTGGCCGCGGCTGGTAGTGCCCTGATAGCCCGCCGGCTGCGCCGGCAGACCCACAGCATGGGGCCAGGAGAGCTCGCCCGGATGTACGAGTTCTACGACGCCGTGCTGCATGCGGTCCGCGAGGGTCTGGTCCTGCTCGACGTACAGGGGCGCCTGACCCTTGCCAATGACGAGGCACGTCGGCTGCTTGACCTGCCGGAGGACTGGCTCGGCCGACGGCTCGACGAGCTCGGGCTGCCAGAACCAATGACCGAAGCCCTGGCGGGGGGTCGCGAGGTTGACGATGCCATCCACCTGACCGCGAACCGGGTGCTCGTGGTCAACCAGGCGCCGGCCCGCTGGGACGGGCGCGAGCTCGGCACTGTGCTGACTCTGCGCGATCACACCGATCTGCAGGCACTGACCGGCGAGCTGGACACGGCACGATCGCTGACCGAAGCGCTGCGCTCACAGGCCCACGAGGCAGCCAACCGGCTGCACAGCGTGATCAGCCTGATCGAGCTGGGTCGCACAGAACAGGCGCTGACTTTCGCAACTGCCGAGCTCGCCCAGGCTCAGAAGCTCACCGACATGGTCGTCGGAGCCGTCGAGGAGCCGGTGCTTGCCGCGCTGCTGCTGGGCAAGGCCGCCGAAGCCAACGAGCGCGGCGTCGAGCTAGAGGTCGACCCGGCCAGCACGGTCCCCGAGGGAGTGATCCCGGCCCGCGACCTGATCACGGTCGTCGGCAACCTGCTCGACAACGCGATCGACGCGGCCGCAGCGGCACCGGGGCCGCGCCGAGTCGGCTTCAGCAGCTGGATCGAGGACGTGCCATCCGACGACGGCATCGCCAGCACCCTGGTGCTGCAGGTCAGCGACACCGGCGCCGGCCTGGACGACACGTCCGCGGCGCACGCCTTCACCCGAGGCTGGTCGACCAAACATGATGAGAGGCTGATCGGACACGGCCTCGGTCTGGCGCTGGTCGGCCAGGCCACCAGTCGCCATCACGGCACCATCAACGTCGGCCGCGCCGCAGATCGCGTACCCGGCGGTGCAGTGCCCGGCGGTGCAGTGCCCGGCGGTGCCGTGCTCGTCGACACCGCGTTCGTCGGCGCCGTATTCACCGTCCGGCTTCCGCTGGCCGTCGAGGTGCCGCAGTGAGTGGGATCGGGGTCCTGGTCGTCGAGGACGAGCCGGTCGCGGCCGACGCGCACCGCACCTATGTCGAGCGGGTTCCGGGGTTCGTCGTGCGCGGCGTGGCCCTCGACGGTGGTGGGGCTCTCCGGCAGCTGAGCGACCCGTCGTCCGCGGTGGACCTGGTGCTGCTCGATATGCACCTGCCGGACATCCACGGCCTGGACGTGGTCCGCGCGATGCGCACGGCGGGGCACCGGGCCGACGTCATCGCCGTCACTTCTGCGCGTGACCTCGAGGTGGTGCGGGCCGCGGTCTCACAAGGCGTCGTGCAGTACCTCTTGAAGCCGTTCACCTTCGCAGCGCTGCGGGACAAGCTTGAGCGTTATGCGGCATACCGTCTGCAGCTCGCGGGTGACTTCGCGGTCGGGCAGCACGAGGTCGACCGGGTCCTGGGCACGTTGCGCGGCAACGACCCGAGCAGCCTGCCGAAGGGCATGAGCCCGGACTCTCTCGACGCCGTCGTGGCCGTGTTGCGACCGTCCGCGGAGAGCCTCTCCTCCACGGAGGTCGCCGCCGCGGTCGGGGCGTCAAGGGTCACAGCGCGCCGCTACCTCGAGCATCTCGCTGACTCCGGGCTCGTCGTGAGGCGCTCGCGATACGGCGGCTCCGGGCGCCCGGAGGTCGAATACCGCTGGGTCAGTGGCGACTGAGCACGGAGGAGCAGTGCCGAGTTGGAACATTACGGTCTCGGCAGGCATGCTGGAAGGCAATGTCACCATCTGAGCGAGACCAGAGCTCGCACAAGGACTCCCCGGCCGAGGCCAGGCCCGACACCTCGGAGCGCCTGGGGTCCAACGCCGACAGCGAGGACTCCGCTGCCCATATTGCCGAGCTGGTGCGACGAACCACCGAGCGCCTTGCGGCGCCAGGACCATCTTCGGTCGTCAACCCCGATGTCACGGTTGCCGAGCGGTCCCCTGTGCCGGCCGCGTCGGTCGGGCAGCCGCACCCGAAGCCGATCGGCTCGCCTCCTCCCCCGCCGTCTCGTCCCCGGAAGCCGGCGCCATCGCGACGGACCCTGGCGCTCGGGGCTGCCCTCATAGCTGTGCTCCTCGCTGGCGGCGTAGTGCTTTCACACACGTTCGGCTCTGAAGCCAGGAAGGCCGCTCCGACTGCCCAGAGCTCGGAGCCAGCTGGTTACGCTGTGAGGCTCTCCGACGTGGTCACAGACTGTGCCGCCCATGCTCGGGGGCAGGTGAAGGCCTCGTTCGAGACCCTGCACTGCGTGAAGGCAACGCGATTGCTCGCAACTGGGCAGATCAGCGGTCGACCAGCGCTGTTCGTCGTCTCACGGATACAGATGGCGTCTGCGGAGGCGGCCGCATCGGTCAAACAGGTGCTGGACGGCAGCGGGACCGGCAACCTCAACGACCTGCTGCGCGAGGGCAAGACCTTCCCGGGTGCACCCGGGAAGATGCCGGTATCCGGCTACACGTCGGTGCAGACGGGCACGTTCGTTACCGTGGTGGAGGCGGGTTTCACCGACGGTGGCGCCTCATCGAGCAGCAATGCAGCACTGCGGGCAAGCGCCGCACAGGTGGCCGCAATGGTCGCGGCACAGGGCTAACAGCCGTCCACCAGCTGGTTGTGGTCATCTTCGAGCGGCCAGCGCTGCGTTGTACAGGTCGTTACGGCTCAGTCCTGTTGCCGCGGCCACTTCCGCGCACACCTCCTTCAGCCGTGCACCCGAAGCAACCCGGGCCTGTATGCCGGCCACGGCCGTCCCCAGGTCCGTCACCACCACGGGTGCCCCACCAACGACGACGGTGATCTCGCCCTTGACACCCTCGGCGACCCACGTCGCCAGGTCGGCCAGACCGCCGCGCTTGACCTCTTCATAGGTCTTGGTCAGCTCCCGACAGATCGCAGCGGGCCGGGCGGGACCGAAAGCGTCAGCCATCGCGGCGAGCGTCGAGCCAAGCCGGTGCGGCGCCTCGAAGAAGATCATCGTTCGCCTCTCCTGTGCCAGCGCCTCGAAGCCGCGCAGTCTCTCTCCTGCCTTTCGCGACGGAAACCCCTCAAAACAAAAGCGATCCACCGGCAGCCCGGACACCGCGAGCGCCATCAGGACGGCACTTGGACCAGGGACACAGGTAACCTTCACGCCCGCCTCGACAGCGGCGACCACCAAGCGGTACCCGGGGTCGGACACAGACGGCATACCGGCATCAGTCACCACCAGGACGCGCGCCCCGCCCACCAACCGGGCGAGCAGATCCGGGGTGCGGGTCGCCTCGTTGTGCTCGTAGTAGCTGACGACCGAGCCCGACGGCCTGACCGCGAGTGCATGACAGAGGCGGCTGAAGCGCCGGGTGTCCTCGGCGGCGATCACGTCAACGGTCGCGATCTCGTGCGCGAGTCGTGGCGCGGCGTCCCGCGGGTCGCCGATCGGAGTGGCGGCGAGGACGAGGACTCCAGAGGCAGGGTTGTTCACGCTGCCGATCCTCTCAGGCGGCATGCCAAGGCCACGACTTCGGACACACGGACCTCACGTCGGCCGTTCAGGGTTGATCTCCGCCTCGGCAGCGGGTTCGCCGCGCCGAAGGTTCGCTGCATACGATGTCCGCCATGACCTCGACCGAGCAGCACCTGCGCTCGCGGCTGCTCGGATATCGGCCCACCGACGTACTGTGGGGCTGGGTGGCGCCACTGATCGTGGCGGCGGTCGGCGGTTTCCTGCGGTTCTGGCAGCTCGGCCGGCCCAACAAGCTCGTCTTCGACGAGACGTACTACGTCAAAGAGGGCTACTCCTTCCTCAAGTACGGCTACGAGCGACGCATCGCCTCGACCAACGACAAGGCGGACGCCCTCTTCACCCACGGCACCCCGAACGTCTTCGGCACCAACGCGGACCTCGTGGTCCATCCCCCTGTCGGCAAGTGGGTCATCGCAGTCGGCGAGCAGATATTCGGGGCGACCAGCTCGTTCGGATGGCGGTTCTCGGTCGCCCTTCTCGGCACCCTCTCGATCCTGATGGTCGGTCGGGCTGCCCGGCGGATGTTCGGGTCGACGCTGATCGGCACGATCGCCGCCATCCTGCTGGCTTTCGACGGCCACCACTTCGTCCAGTCGCGGATCGGCCTGCTGGACCTCATCCTGATGTTCTGGGCGTTCGCCGCATTCTGTGCCCTGCTGATCGACCGAGACCACTCCCGCGCGCTGCTGGCACGCAAGGTGGACGCTCTGCGCGCGGCGCTGCCTTCACAAGCCGGGGCCGACACGACCAATCGACAGACGGGCATGGTTCTCGGCCCCTGGCTCGGCTGGCGCCCGTGGCGCTGGGTCGCCGGCATCTGCCTCGGGCTGGCCACGGGGACAAAGTGGTCCGGCATCTTCTTCGTCGTCGCCTTCGTTCTGATGACCGTCTTCTGGGACATGGGTGCACGTCGCGCCGCCGGCGTACGCCACTGGTGGTGGGGCGCGCTCGTGCTGGACGGGCTGTACGCCGGACTGCTGACGGTGAGCCTCACGATCTCCGTCTACATTGCCTCCTGGGCCGGCTGGTTCGCCTCCACGAATGCGTATGACCGGCAGTGGGCCGCGACCCACAAGGCCACCACGTTCGCGTGGGTGCCGGACCCCGTGCGCTCGCTGTGGCAGTACCACGAAGAGATGTACAGCTTCCATGTCAACGTCACGTCGGACCATCCCTACAAGACCAACCCGTGGTCGTGGCTGATCCAGGGCAGGCCGACCTCCTTCTTCTACGAGGGGCCGACAAAGGGGCATGACGGGTGCCTGGTCGCCCAGTGCAGCAAGGCGATCACGTCGATCGGCACCCCGACCCTGTGGTGGGGATCGACGATTGCGATATTCGTCCTGTTGTTCATGTGGGCCCTGCGCCGCGACTGGCGCGCTGGAGCGATCCTGGCAGGTCTCGCGGGCGGATACCTGCCGTGGTTCAACTACCAGCACCGCACCATCTTCAGCTTCTACGAGGTCGCGTTCGTGCCGTTCATCGTGCTGGCAGTGACCTATGTGCTAGGGCTGGGTATCGGCGCTCCCCATGCCTCACCGGGTCGCCGCCGGATCGGACTTCTCGCGGCCGGGGTCTTCGTCGTCGCCACAGTCGCGTGCTTCGCCTTCTTCTACCCTGTCTACACCGCGCAGGTCATTCCTTACCCGCAGTGGCAGCTGCGGATGTGGCTTCCAAGCTGGGTCTAGCGGCTATGGGGCGAGGAAGGCTCCCAACAGCCCTGGTAGTGCACGGTTTCCGAGCGAGAGCGCGAGGGGTAGCGGAACGTCCGAGACGACATACCTCTGTCTGCCTGCTGCCGTCGTCGCGGTCAGTGTCGCGAGTCCGGCACGTCGCTGGAAGAAGCTCTCGCGCACGTTCCATCCGATGATGCCCTCGCACTCGAGCACGTCACGACGACGGTCGAGCGATCCATGCTGCGTGACCAGGGCGCTGCCAGCGAGGGCGTGCCCCAGGGATCGATAGCGATCCACCGCGAGCATCGCCGCGACCGGGACCGTCACCAGGGCCGGTAGGGCAAGCCATTGCGAGGCACCGTAGGCGATGGCGATGCCAGCCCCGGCGACGAGGACGAACGCCGGCAGGAGGGCCCGCACGAGGCGACGGCGTCGGGCGGCCGGCCCATGGGTAACCAGCGAGACGTGCAGCGGAGCGGCGTCGTGCAGGATCTGGGCAGCGAGGTCCAGTGCCACGGCGCGCGGGGCGGGCGGCAGGAGCAGCGAGCTCCCGCCGTCCGCGCCGCCCCTGGACTTCAGGCCTGTCGTGATACCGCTCAGTCGGGCTGCGTGAACGGCCCGCAGCAGCAACGGCTCGGCGAGCTCGACTCCCCTCAGCCGTCGTTCCTCGATGCTGACGGCCCTGGTCGTCAGCAGTCCGCGGGTGATGTGGAGGCTGCCCTGCACATGGCGGGATAGGCGAAAACCCCAGTAGGACAGGACATAGCCGCCGATCGAGAGAACCGTGACCACAGTGATGAGCGCGAACAACCCCTGCAGGACGTCCACCCAGATCGGGGTC
Organism: Dermatophilaceae bacterium; assembly: GCA_036569625.1. GTDB lineage: Bacteria > Actinomycetota > Actinomycetes > Actinomycetales > Dermatophilaceae > UBA4719. The sequence continues at coordinate 6,863 of DATCQG010000297.1, forward strand.
CGTTGCAGATGGTCGATCAAACCCTTGACCGGTCCCACATCAGTGGGCGTGACATGGAGCTGATCCAGGAGGTTCCATCCGACGCCAAGGATCGCAGCAGAGGCCAGAACCCCCGTCGTGGTGAAGGGCGCGAAGCGCACCCACCGCGGGTCCAGCCGGGCCAGCTCGATGTCATCTTCCGGGGTCGCCGCCGGCTCTTCCATAGGCCCGTTTCCCAGTCCCGCAGGGCTGTGATGGAGCAGCTCGGCGCGCAGGGCTGCCGCTGCGGCAGCGGGGAGCGAGTCCAGCGAAAGGCCACTCCCGCGCTCGTGGCTCCCCGTGCCGATGTCGACCTTGGCAAGCCCCAGCAGCCGATGCAGCGGTGATGCGCTCACATCAACGCTACGGACCCGATCCGCTGGAGTGGCAACGGTTCTGCGTTGCAGAAGACCGGTGCGCAGCTGCACCTGCTCGGGGGTGATGCGGTACCGCGTGGTCACCCAGCGCAGCACGCTCAACGCGATGATGCCAACGACGCCCATGGGACCAAACCACCAGTACTGCCCGTTGCCGACCGAGCGACCCGCCACGACCAGGCCAACGAGGGCAGGGACGGCTCGGCCCAGCTCCCGGACCGGGTGGACCAACAACATCCGAGCGCTCAGGCGGCGCCAGTCCTGTTCCCTGCCAGTCGCACTCACGTCGCGTCGCCCTGGCTGCGGCTGGTCACCTCGGTGAGCTGAGCGACCAGGCCGTCAGCGGTGGCACGGTCCAGCCCGTGGATACGCAACGGCCCGGCAGCGGACGCTGTGGTGACGGTGACGTTCGCGAGCCCGAACAGCTGCTCCAGGGGCCCGCGCTCCGTATCGACCGTCTGGACCCGCGAGATGGGGGCGATCCGTCGCTCCTGGCTGATCCAGCCGGACCTGGTGTAGACGGCGTTGTCGGTGACCTCCCAGCGGTGGACCCGATAGCGCCACTGCGGCATGACGATCAGGTGGGTAGCGGCAAAGAGGACGGTAGTGACCAGAGCGGTGAACCGCAGACCCGCGTGGTCACGGGCAACCACGAGCCAGAGAAGCTGGCCAGTCAGCAGGAGCAGCCAGCCGGGCAACGCCCTCACTGTCCAGAACACGATGGCCCGAGGGCTGACGTGGTGGGCCGGATCCCTCATCTCCATGGGCCCACCCTTGCACGCAACCGGCCTTCAGCTCCGCGCGACATGTCCGGGACCCAGCGCTCCCTCCCGAACCAGGCCTTCAACGCCGTCCTGCTCCTGACGTGGTGCAAGACTGAGCTACGCGTCTTGTCAGTCGTCCCACTCGATCAGGACCTGGCCACCCTGGACAGCGTCGCCGACCTCCACATCGACCGACCGGACCACCCCATCCCTGGGCGCTGTGACCTCGGTCTCCATCTTCATGGCCTCCAGCACGAAGAGCGTGTCGCCGGACTTCACCTCGACGCCAGCTTCGATGAGCACTCTCACGACGGTGCCCGCCATCGGGGCGGTCAACGCGTCGGCGGAGGTCGCGGGGGCCTTCGCTGCGGAGGGGGTCATGCCGAAGCCGGACATGCTGCCGACGAGGACGGCTCCGAGCGTGGGTATGGGTTCTTCCTCCACCTCGACCTCGACGTCGAAGACCGACCCGTTCACCGTGACCTTGAGCTTCATGTCATCGCCAGTTTCATGTCATCCCTCGTCGTGCTTTGCGAGTGTCGGTCGGGTCTGTCGGTCAGAACATGCCATGCAGGTCGGCGTGCGACTGCTGGGCGGCGGCGCGCCCCTGGGAGGTCCACGTGCTGCCCCGGCGCAGGTGAACCTGCTTGATGGTGGCGCGTTTGCCCAGATAGGCGGCGCAGGCGGCGGAGATGGCCAGCAGCATGTCCTCGCTGACCTCAGGATGCTGTTTGGCCGCAACCTCTTCCAGCGTCTGGACCCGGGCCGCCAGCTCGGCCACGAGGGCCTTCAGCTCGGCGACGCTTTCGTTGGTTTCGCTCATGCTGCTTCCTTACGATTGGGGGCGGAGTCGGTCAGAGCGGGATCAGGCCGTACTTCTTGGGCGGACGCAGCTCGCGCTTGGCCGAGAGATTCTCCAACGCACGAGCGAGCTTGCGGCGCGTGTCGGACGGCTCGATGATGTCGTCGACCAGCCCGCGAGCGGCCGAGACGTACGGTGTCGAGAAGGCGTCGCGATACAGCTGCACGAGCTCTGCCCGCTTGGCGACCGGGTCGTCGGCGTCGGCGATCTCCTTGCGGAAGACCACGCCGGCCGCGCCCTCGGCACCCATCACGGCGATCTCGGCAGTCGGCCACGCAAACACGCGGTCAGCACCCAGGTCCTTGCCGCACATAGCCAGGTATGCGCCGCCGTAGGCCTTGCGCAGCACCACGGTGATCTTGGGGACGGTCGCCGCGGAGTAGGCGTACAGCATCTTCGCCCCGTGCCGGATGATCCCGCCATGCTCCTGGGTGACCCCGGGCAAGAATCCGGGAACGTCCACCAGGGTGACCAGCGGAACGTTGAAGGCATTGCAGAACCGCACGAACCGTGCACCCTTGTCGGAGGAGTCGATGTCGAGCACCCCGGACATGGCGATCGGCTGGTTGGCGACGAATCCGACTGTGCGGCCTGTGATCCGGCCGAAACCCACGACGATGTTGGGGGCGAACCCGGCTTGAACCTCCAGGAAGTCGCCAAGGTCGGCGAGCCTGATGATGACCTCGCGGACGTCATACCCCTTCTTCGCGTCATCGGGGATGATCTCGTTGAGGCTCGCGTCGCGCTCCACGACGTCATTGCCGGGGATGAACGGCGGCTCCTCCGTGTTGTTGCTCGGCAGGAAGCTGAGCAGCTTCTTGGCGATCAGAATGGCCTGGTGGTCATCATCGGCCACAAAATGCGTCACCCCCGAGCGCACCATGTGGGCAGCGGGACCGCCCAGTGCCTCGGCGGTCACCTCTTCTCCGGTGACCTGCTTGATCACGTCGGGACCGGTGATGAACATCCGCGACGCCGCGGTCTGGATGATGAAGTCCGTCAGGGCCGGCGAGTATGCCGCGCCTCCGGCACACGGCCCGGCAATGATCGAGATCTGTGGCACGACACCCGAGAGCGCGACGTTCTGGTAGAACACCTTGCCGTAGCCGGACAGGGAGTCGATGCCCTCCTGGACGCGGGCGCCGCCCGAGTCGTTGAAGAAGACGAACGGCGTGCCGTTGTACAACGCGGAGCGCATCACCTTGGCCACCTTGACCGAGTGCATCTCACCGGCAGAACCACCGGCCACGCTGAAGTCCTGGCTGGCGAGGTGCACCGGGCGACCGAGCACGGATGCGGCACCGGTGACCACTCCGTCGGCTGGCATGAACGCAGTGTCCATCCCGAACAACGTGGTGCGGTGCTGGGCGAGCAACCCGCTCTCCTCGAAGCTCAGCGGGTCGACCAGCTCGGCAATCCGCTCGCGCGCGGTCAGCTTGCCGGCTTCGTGCTGTTTGGCGTGGCGCTTCTCTCCACCTCCGGCGATGACTTCTTCGCGTCGGGTGCGCAGCTCAGTAATCCTCTCCTGCATGGTCTTGGGCTTGGGTCGGGTGGGGCGGTCGGGCATGGCCGGATCCAACTTTCCTAGGCGGGCTTCACTGCGACGGAGTGCCTCTTGCCATTGATGGTGATCTCGTACTTGATCGGGCCGCGGATCGGACCCGTTGTGGAGTCGGTGGCAGCAGCGGCGCGCTCCGCCTCCAGCTCGGCTGGGTCCCTGCCGACGTTCTTTGGACCATCGGCACGGGTGGTGAAGAAGCCTGGCGCCACCTTGGGGAACATGGCGTAGGTGAGCACGTCTTCGTCGGAGCCGTCGAAGCCGTCGATGGCCTCGGCATCGGCGCGCAGGGTGGCCCATTCGAGAGCAATCAGGTCAGCCGGACGCCCTGTGATGGTGTCCTTGCCGGTCTGGGTCTTTGCCAGGGCGACGACCTCTTGACTCTTCTCGCCCATGGTGTAGCCGTAGTACCCGAGCATCAGGTCGGCGAACTCGGCGGTCATGACCTTGTAGCGTCCCATGATCACATTGAACACGGCCTGGGTGCCCACGATCTGGCTGGACGGCGTAACCAACGGTGGGTATCCGGCGTCCTGGCGTACGCGAGGCACTTCTTCGAGCACCTCTCGCAGCCGGTCGCCAGCGCCCTGCGCCTTGAGCTGGGACTCCATGTTGGAGATCATGCCGCCGGGGATCTGGCTGTCGAAGATGTCCGTCTCTACGTTGAACGAGGACATGAACTGCGTGTAGCGGGGCTTGATCTCGGCAAAGTGCTTCTTGATCCTGCCCAGCCGCACCTTGTCGAGGTCGGCGATGTAGCCCGTGCCTTCCAGCATCTCCTGCAGGGACTCGGTGGGGTTGTGGCCGGGGCCGAGGGACATCGAGCTGATGGCGGTGTCGACGACATCCGCGCCGGCTTCGATGGCCTTCATCAGCGAGACGAGGGTGACCCCTGTGGTCGCGTGGCAGTGCACATTGATCTGCATGCCGGGGATCTCGGCCTTGATCGCCGACACCAGGTCGTAGGCCGGCTGCGGCTTGAGCAGGGCAGCCATGTCCTTGATGGCCAGCGAGTCGACGCCGAGATCAGCCAGCTCGCGGGCCTGGCGCACGTAACCCTCGACCGTGTGCAAGGGGCTGGTCGTGTAGCAGATGGTGCCCTGGGCGTGCTTGCCAGACTTCTTGACCGCCGCGATGGCGCGCTGGACGTTGCGGGTGTCGTTCAGGGCGTCGAACACCCGGAAGACATCCATGCCGTTCTCGGCGGCCCTCTCGACGAAGTGGTCCACCACGTCGTCGCCGTAGTTGCGGTAGCCCAGCAGGTTCTGGCCCCGCAGGAGCATCTGCAGGCGGCTCTTGGGAAGCAGGGTGCGGAACGTCCGCAGGCGTTCCCAGGGGTCTTCGTTGAGGAACCGGATGCAGGCGTCGAAGGTGGCACCTCCCCAGCACTCGACGCTCCAGTACCCGGCATTGTCGATGTCCTCGCAGGCACCCACCATGTCTTCCATCGCCATCCGGGTTGCCATCAGGCTCTGGTGCGCGTCCCGGAG
>DATCQG010000298.1:0-11033 GCA_036569625.1 Dermatophilaceae bacterium
CACTGCGAACAACTCAGCCGCAGTGCGGACGTCAGTCAAGTACTCAGTCCCTCGTGATCGCCTCCGCCCTCATCGCGGACGTTCGTCGCTGGCTGTCGTCCAAGTGAGAGAAGCCCTCACGTCATGGGACGTGCAGAGTCACCTCAGTCGTCGACCTGACCCGAGACTGACAACGTGTCAACGCGGTCGCCCGCCAGCAGCCGCACCCGCACGATTGCCCGGGCCATCCACGCCTGGCGCGCGAGCCGCTCGACAGGCCGCTCGTGACTCCATACGACGACGTTGACGTCGTGTGCCGTCTCGACGACGAAGCCGGTGAAGTCGCCGAAGTGGTCGTACCTCAACGCGACGACCTTACCGATGAGCGGGCCCCTGCGAGCGTGGTCGTCGCCGTGTTCGTCGCGGCGACACTCGTCGCACCGGCCCTCACAGCGGCATTCGTCGTGCCACCGGTCGTGTCCGTCATCGTCGTGGCCGCCCTGGTGGTGCCACTTTCCCGGATGCTTCCAGTCACCGTCGCCGGTCGCGACGACGAGCGTCGGGTCACCGCCCATGCCGGCGACGCGACCCGTGAAGAGGTCGACGTAGCGCTTGAACACCGGCCACCACTTCGTCTCGAACGGCACGGACTGCTCGATGTGGCGCAGGATCGACAGGGTCCGCTCCTCGTCGGCCAGCATCGCGGCTTTGGTGCTCACCGGGATCTCGAGGCCGAAGGCACCGATCGTCCTCCGGTAGAGGAACCCCTTCCGCGCCGCCGACTCGAAGGAGCTGAGCGCCACCTCCGGCGAGACCCCGCCGACGGCCTCACGCACCTCGACCCTGCCACGGCCGCGGACGTTCTTGGCGACTTCCACCTGCCGCCCGGCGCCGAACCGTGCCCCGGTGAGTTGGCGCACCCGCACTGAGTAGCGCTCACCCTTGTGAACGGTCGGGGGCAGCTCGACGGCCATGAGGCCGACGTGGTCGACGTCCGATGCGCCTGGGACCGGCACGAATGTCACTCCGCCGGCCTCGCACGCGAGGGTGTGCCCGTCGACGAGCCAGAGCCGGTTGCTCACGTACATCCGGTGAGCCCAGTCGAGCGCGGCGGCCGCGTCGACGGTCGGGAGGTAGATCGAGGCGCGCGTACCTGTCGGCACGTTGCCCCACGCGATCATGAGCTCGTCGGGCCTGTCGTCGAGCGGCACAGGAGGGGTGGGCCGAATCTGCAACGTCTGTGGCGCGACCCGCGAGTCGGCGACGCCTGGGTTCGGGACCCCGATGAACGTCAGGTTGCGCTGCGCGAGCTTGTCCGACGTCGACGGGTCGGCCCATGAGGGGATCGTCTGCCCGTCGAGGTCGATCTCAACGATGAGGCACTGGTGCAGGCTGCGAACGTGCTGCTGGATGGACAGCAGTGGCCCCGTTCCCTGGAACGGCCCGTCCGGCAGGTTCGACGGAGTGGTGCCGAGGAGGCGGGCAGGGAAGCGGAGATCGTTGGGCTGGTTGATGTCGATCCAGCAGCCGAAGTACGCCACGACCTCGGCGCCCAGGGTGTCATGCACGATGGTCCGGACGTTTGGGGTGTCGGTCTGCGTCGTCATGCTCACCGCCGCGGAGTTGACCCGCGAGCTGGCGAAGAACGGGATGGTCGCGATCTCGTCCCCCTGACGGCCGAGCAGCGGCACGTGCCGTGAGCCCGCCGTGAAGGTGCGGTAGAGCGTGGTCGGATCGTGCACGGCATTCGTCTGCTGCGCCGGCCACATCCGGAAGAACGCCCGCACGTTCGCGGCGTCCTGGTTGAGGTCGCGGAGCCGCACCTTGGCCACGGCGAAGTTGAAGACGCGGTGACCGGACCCGTCGGTCGGCGCGAGCGTCAGCGCCTCGGGCGCCTCCTGCGGGTCGATGGCGTCGAACTCGCTGCCGAGCGCTGGGTGCGTGTTGAGGTTCGTCAGCACGGTCTGGATGAAGTTCGACGCGGCGGTGCCGGCAGCGCCGCCGGTCGCCAGGGTCGCGCCGAACCGGTGGCCTGCCTCGACCACCTGGAGGACCCGGATGTCGATGCTCGTCCACCAGTCGACGCCCCGGCTGGGGTCGCCGTCCAGGATGTAGGGGTCGGGCGACTTCAGCAGCCGCAGCAGGCCCGCATTAGCGACGGTCTGACCGGCGGCGGTCAGCACGGCCGTGACGGTGATGTCCTGGAACGGACCGGTGAAGTTGAACATCGAGTCGTCGTCGAACTGCAGCGCGAAGGGGAAGGTGAACCGCTGCGGCACGTTGGGCGGCACGCTGGCATCCTCGGGAAGGACGGCGCCGCGTTGTACGACGTGCACGCCGGTCAGTGGTGGCGCGAACGTCGGCACGATGGGCGGCGACCCGAGGTTCGAGGCCGAAAGACCGAGCTCGGAGGCGGTGTAACCCTCGACGACCACCAGGATCGCAGGGTCGATCACGGCGGGGGTGCCGTTGAGGGAGATCAGAGCCTTCACCTCACCCTGACCCGCAGTGGAGCGGTCCATGACGAGGAAGCAGTCACGGGTCCCGACGCCCACCGGGGTGGGCGCCGAGGCGATGCCATTGGCGACCACCTCGAGGTTCCAGGAGCCCGGTGGGATGTTCGACGGCACCTCGACGACGGCGGTGACGATGGCCGACCCGGTTACGATCCCCATCGTCGAGAAGTCACGGGTGCGCAGGTAGTGCACGTCGCCCGAGGAGCTGGTCAGCCGCACGATGGGGTAGTTCGTCGCGTTCTGCCGGTCGTCGCCGTACCCGTTGGCGTGGGTCAGGCCGTTCAGCTGCTTCCCGGCGATCTGGTACGCGTGGCCGGCGATCAGGGCCGACGGGGCCGCCGTGACGACAGGACGCCAGGAGGCCTTGGGGGTGAGCTCCGCGGCATCCGGCACGTACTCGTTGATCGTGTTCTGCTCGCCCGTCATGAGGACGTGGCCGTTGGGCAGGATGAGGAAGGCGCACTGCCACGTGTGCCCGGGCGGGCTCGTGGGCTGGCTGGTGGGGGTCGTCAGGGTGTTGGTGTCGGGATCGACATCGCAGATGCTGACCGGGCCGGAGAAGAACTGGCCACCCGCGTCAACCGGTCCGGACGTCAGCAGCACGTGACCGTTGGGTAGCACTACGACGGAGCCGTCGAGCGAGGTCTGCAGACCGGCAGGTGCGTTGGTGTTGCCTGCGTCGGCAGGCAGGTCGGGCCCGGCGGTCCACGTGCCCTTGGCGGTCACCGTCGCGCCGGAGGTGTAGATGCCGGTGTGGCCGCTGCCGCCGACGAAGAACGCCTTGCCGTTCATCAACGTGACGGCACCACCGATCTCGTTGAGCGTCGTCCCACCGATCGCCCCCACGGGCAGGGTCGACGAGGTGGTCCCGGCGCTGACCCACTCGTCGTTGGCAGGGACGTACATCTCGGCGTTCTGGGTTGCCGAGGTGTTGGTGATCTGCACGGTCACGATGTTGCCGTTGGGCAACAGGCACCAGCTCTCCTCGTTCGCGTTCCCCTTCTTCGTGTTGGCCACGGTGCCGAACTTCGTGCCCGCCTCGACCCACATGTCGGTGACGGGGTCCCAGATGGCGGTGCGGGCACCTGTGGTCGCATTGGCACTGACGGCGCCGAAGAGAACCCGCCCGTCCTCGAGCACGATGGAGATGCAGTCACCGAGGATGAAGTCGAAGCCGGGCGTGGGCTTGTTCATCGTCGACCACGTGCCGGAGACGGGGTCGAAGATCTCGCCCCGGGTGTCGTTGTCCGTGCTCGTGTCGGTGTCACCGAGGATGTCCGAGTACTCGCCCCCGACGACGTACACTCGCCCGTCCTTGAGCACGCCGCTCGCAAAGTACTTGCGCTGGCCGGACATGGGCAGCGCGCCCGACCACGTTCCGCTGCGGTAGTCGCCGTGGCCGTCGGGCGAGAGGCGGTACCAGTTGGCCCCGCCGTACGTGTTGCCCAACGAGGGCCTGTTGGCGTCAGCCACCAGGACAGTCCCGTCGGTGAGCAGCAGCATGGTGTCGGCCTTGACGCCCGACGGTGCGTTGAAGGTGTTCCACGTTCCGGTCATGGTGATTGACCTCCCCATTGCCGCCTCGGTCAGGGCGGCCGTTGTCATGAAGAGCGCCGGCAGGGCCGACAGATACATGGTCGCCCGTACGTCGCGTGTGTTGCGTTGTGTACTAACTCGAGGAAGAGAGAGCCCTCTTTTCCCAGAGTCGTTGTTGGTGAGAAGGCATGTCAAGGGTTTGGCGTGTCTTACCTAATCCGAAGTTACGTGCCTTCTGACGAGCGAAACCCCCTGTTGACCAGGGGTTTTCGCTGTTTTCGGGTGCTTGGGTTCTGGCTACTTCAGGGTGAGTGGGATTGCGGCGTCGATGAGTTCGAAGGCTCGGCGTTGGGTGGGAGTGGGCACTGCCAGCAGGTCGAAGCCGGGCTCGTCGTGGCCGGCTACCCCTAGGTGGTTGCGGGTCAGCCTGGCCAGGTGTTGGAGTAGGCCGGTGAAGCTGAGGGCGGGCATGGGTGAAACCGGTCTCGTATCGTCGACTTTCCGATCTGGTCGCGGTCGGGCTGCTCACGAAGGCGTTTCCGCCGGCCATGGTCGATGAGGTGATTGAGCAGGCCGGGCGAACGGAGCAGCGGAGCCGGTCGTTGCCGGCGCGCATGATGGCGTACTTCGCGATCGGGATGGGCCTGTACTCCGAGGGCTCCTATGAGGAAGTCATGAGTCAGGTGGCCGACGGGTTGTCCTGGGTCTCTGGCCGGCAGGAGAGTTTGACGCCGCCGTCGAAGTCGGCGATATCTCAGGCGCGTGTCCGCTTGGGGACGGAGCCGTTGCAAGCCTTGTTCGCCAGGGTCGCCGGACCGTTCGGGACGCCGAGTACCGCGGGTGGGCGGCTCGCTGGAAAGCGGCTGGTGGCGATGGACAGCACCTGCCTGAACCTCCAGGACACCCCACTCAACGCGGACTTCTTGGGCCGGCCCCGGCTGAGCATGAATGAGAAGTCGCCGCCCTTGCCGCAGGCTCGCCTGGTTGTGTTGGCTGAATGCGCCACAGCTGCGATTTTCGAGGCAGTCATCGGACCTTGCACGGCTGCGGAGGACGCCCTTGCGGGCGATCTGATTGAGCGTCTTCAGCCAGGGATGCTCCTTCTGGCCGACCGCAGCGCCTGCTCCTATCAGATCTGGCGCGAGGCGATCGGCACCCGCGCCGACCTGCTGTGGCGGGTCAGGACGGGCCTGCACCCGGAGCACCAGCAGACCCTGGGCGACGGCTCGTGGCTGGCCCTGATCCACCCGTCCGGCGATGATCAGGGCGAGTCGATCAGAGTTCGAGTCATCGACTCCATGATGGGCGACGGGCCCGACGACCCACAGTTCTACCGGCTGTTCACCACCATCCTGGATACCGCTGAGGCCTCCGGGGCTGAGCTGGCGGCGGCCTACGTTCAGCGCTGGGATATCGAGCTTGCCCTCGACGAGCTCAAGACCCACCACAGCGGATCCCGCGCCGTGCTGCGCTCAAAGTCCCCGGGGCTCGTTCTCCAGGAGATCTGGGGATACCTGTGTTGCCACTATGCGATCCGCAGCCTGATGACCGGCGGCGTCACCAACGCTGCGGCCACTGACGGTCGGACCTCGGTGCCCTCGGCCACCTCACCGTACCTGATCTAACTGAACCATATCGGTCGTACGACTATCGCCGCATGGTGATGGAACCCGGGGCGCTGTCACCGTTGACCAGGGTTGGGATATCCCACGGCCAATCCATCGACCGGTCGAGAGGGGGGCCTTCAGATGTGCCGGGTCAGATGTTCCCTGGCTGGGCTGGCGATCTTCCTCACCTTTGCAACGCTGACCGCCGGGTGTGGGTCAACGGATCAGACGGTGCCCGCTGCAGCGTCCGGCCCTTCTGCCCCGGCCATCCCACCCGGAAGGACAACAGCTCCCCCACTGTCGGCCGTCAGCGATGGCAGGCACGGTGGGCGGGGCGGCTCCTTCAACGGATCACAGGCGGCCACGGGAGGGCTACCTGCTGACTGGCCATCGGATCTGCCGATCCCCGCAGGCGACATCATCGGTTCAACCGGTTCGGCGGGGCGATGGAGCGTGCTCATCGTCGCAGCCGGATCCGCAGCATCAGTGCGTCAGTCCACGGTTGCCTTGTACACCGGGGTGGGCTTCGCCGCGGTCTCGGACTCTGTGCTGAACAAACGGAATCGCCGGATCACCCTTGTGGTCGAGAACAGGGACCACAGCGCGACCCAGACCAACCTGGTGATCGGCGTGACCTCAGGATAGGTGGCCGGTGTTGGCGACATTGATCACACCGGGTTCGGGGAAGCCTCTGGCCGGCACCTGGTTGTACCTGGAGCACGCCAACCAGAGGAGCCACAGTGATAGACCTTTTCTCGTCGTACCAGCTCGGCAACCTTGAGCTCGCCAACCGCCTCGTGATGGCGCCGCTCACCCGCAACCGGGCTGGGGCTGGTGAGGCTCCCACTGCACTCGCTGCCGAGTACTACGCCCAGCGCGCCGGGGCCGGACTCATCATCAGCGAGGGGACCCAGCCCAGCGCGGTCGGCCAGGGCTACCCGCATACCCCGGGTCTGCACACCGACGAGCAGGTCGCCGGCTGGACACTCGTCGCCGACGCCGTGCACACGCGGGGCGGTCGGATCGTCGCCCAGCTCATGCACGCTGGCCGGATCAGCCACCAGGCGATCACCGGCCTGCATCCGGTCGCGCCCTCCGCCGTCACGCCCGCCGGCGAGGTCTACACGCCGAAGGGTATGAAGGCCTTTGAGGAACCTCGTGCCCTCGAAGCTGCTGAGCTGCCCGGCGTCGTCGCGGAGTACGTCGACGCCGCTCGCCATGCGGTTCAGGCCGGTCTCGACGGGGTCGAGCTGCACGCCGCCAACGGCTACCTGCTGCAGCAGTTCCTCGCCGACGGCACCAACACCCGCACCGATGGGTATGGCGGGTCGCCGCGGAACCGTGCCCGTTTCGTGGTCGAGGTTGCCACCGCCGTCGCCCAGGCGATCGGCGCAGACAAGGTCGGGATCCGCATCTCGCCCGGAGGCACCTTCAACGACATCGCCGAGACCGAGACGGAGCAGACCTACGCGGCGCTGCTCGACGGGCTGAACCCATTGGGCCTGCTCTACCTGCACATCCTCGAGGGTCCGGACACCGACTTCCACGAGCAGCTGCGCAAGCAGTGGGGCGGCACCCTCATTCTCAACACCGGCTTCACCGGGCCCTCGGACCTCGTCACCGCTCAGGAGGCCGTCGACACCGGCGCCGCCGACCTGTTCTGCATCGGCCGCGCCTTCCTGGCCAACCCCGACCTCGTGGAGCGGCTGCGCACCGGCGCCGATCTCAACAAGCCCGACGCGAAAACGTTCTACACGGGCGGGGCGAAGGGGTACACCGACTACCCCCTGCTGTCAGCCTGACGTCCGACCGGAATATTTGAACGATCAACTAAGTTGGACAGAGTGACATAGATTGTCCCTTTTTCTCTGGTTGGGAATCACTGTGAACACTGGTCTGCTCGTTCTGCGACTCGTCATCGGCCTCCTGCTGGTCGGCCATGGCACCCAGAAGCTCTTCGGCTTGTTCGGCGGACCCGGCCTCGCCGGTGCCGGCGGGTTCTTCCACTCCCTCGGATTCCGACCCGGCAAGCCCATGGCGGTGGTGGCCGGCATCTCCGAGGCTGGAGCCGGCCTGTTCCTGGCGCTGGGCCTGCTCACCCCGCTGGCATCGGCCGCCATCATCGGCACTCTCGTGGTTGCCAGCTCCGTCCACTGGGCAAAGGGGCTGTGGGGACAGAACGGCGGTTACGAGACGCCGCTGATCTACACGACGGCTGCCGCCGCGCTCGCTCTCACCGGCCCTGGTGCCTACTCGTTGGACAACGCGTTAGGCCTTGAGGGCTTTGCTGGAAACCGCTGGGGCGTCGCAGCCGTCGTTGTCGGGGCTCTGTCGGGGCTCGCTGTCGTTGCTCGTGCTCGGCGCGCTCTTGCCGCCGAGGCGCTTGAGGAGACCGTCTTGTCAGAGCGGGTCCCGGTCTGACCCTCATACCTGCACGCTCGGAGCCCGTTCCCTAGGTGTTGGGGACGGGCTCTGCGTTCAAGGTCGTGGGGACGGGCTCTGCGTTCACGAGGTGACGAGCCATAAACACGTCGTCCACGTAGCGGCCCTCGAGCAGGAACTCGTCTCGAAGTATGCCCTCGACAACGAAGCCGCAGGCCTCATACAGCCGTCGCGCGCTGTTATTGCCACCCAGTACGCGGAGGCTCAGCTTGCGTGCGCCGCGGTTGCGTGCCTCCTCGACAGCGGCTTCGATGAGCTGTCGACCGACCCCGAGGCGTCGGCGGTTGGGGTCGACGCTGAGCCCATTGAGCTCCAGCACGTGTTGGTGCGACGGGAGAGTGATGGACCTACCGAGCTTGCCGTATCCGGCGATGACGCCGTCGACCTCAGCGACGAGCACGTCGTCGGGTCGTGTCCGCTCGTTGAAGAACGCAGTGCCGGCAGGGGGTGCCGGGGCGGGAGAGACGTCGTCGGTCCAGGTGACGGCGTCCAGGTGCCCGAGAAGTGTGTCGTCCCCGCGTTGACTTCGTCGAATCGCTATCACCCGGACAGGATGCCGCAGAGGTGCCCGCCCACCAAAGGTCACGTGCCGTCATCCGCTGGTGATGTGACGGGTTGCCGGGGCTGAGAGTGCCAAAGAGCAAGGAATATGGATACAGTATCCATGTGCCTTCCCATCGTGAGCCAGGGTCACCTCTCGCGGGCGACTCCGCAACAGAGCGTCGCATCGACGCCGTTGCCTCCCCGGGCGGCGCATCGGGCGCGGCATCTGGTGGTGCCCTGAGCGGGCTTCTGGTGGCCGACTTCGGTCGGGTGCTGGCTGGTCCGTACGCAACGATGTTGATGGCCGACCTCGGCGCCGAGGTGATCAAGATCGAGCGACCCGGCACGGGGGACGACACCCGTGCCTGGGGACCACCGTGGGCCGACGGCCAGGCGACCTACTTCCAGGGCGTGAACCGTAACAAGCGGTCAGTGGCCATCGACCTCAGCACCCAGGAGGGGCTCGCCGAGGCTTGCGAGCTCGTAGCTCGAGCCGACGTTGTCGTCGAGAACTTCCGCCCTGGTGTGATGGCCCGGCTCGGGCTTGACTACGAGACGCTGCGCGAGACGAACCCGCGTCTGGTCTACTGCTCCATCAGTGGGTTCGGCTCCGCAGCAGGCGCGGCGTTACCTGGCTACGACCTGCTCGCCCAGGCGGTCGGGGGCCTGATGTCGGTCACGGGCGCTCCGGATGGCGAGTCCACGAAGGTCGGGGTGGCTCTGGTCGACGTGATCACCGGGCTGCACGCCGCGGTCGGGATACTGGCCGCGCTCCGCCACGCGGAACGCACCGGCGAGGGTCAGCGGGTCGAGGTGAACCTGCTTTCCTCGCTGCTCTCCGCGCTATCCAACCAGGCCCAGGGCTATGTCGGGGCGGGGGTGGTGCCGGGACGCATGGGTAACCGTCACCCGAGCATCTCGCCGTACGAGACCTTTCCGACGCAGGACCGGCTGCTGGTGCTGGCCGTGGGCAACGACAGCCAGTTCGGGACCCTTTGTGGCCTGATCGATCTGCCCGAGGCAGCCGCCGACCCGCGGTTCGTCACCAACGAGAAGCGGGTCGAGCATCGCGAGGCACTCCACGCGCTCTTGAGCCAGCGGCTGCGCACCCGCAGTGCCGACGACTGGTTTCACCTGCTGATGACCGGTGGTGTTCCCTGCGGGCCGGTCAACAGCATCGCCGAGGGGTTCGCCCTTGCCACGGAGCTGGGGCTGTCCCCGGTCGTACAGGTACCCACCGGCGACCCGGCAGCCGAGCCGCCCCTCGACGACACGGGCGACCCCCCCCGAGAACGGTGGCCACGGTCGCCAACCCGATCCGACTCTCGCGTACGCCTGCCACGTACCGAAGTGCCCCGCCGCGACTTGGTCAGCACAACCGGCAGGGCCCCGGGCCACAGGAGCGCACAGAGTCGACGCAGCGCCGCGACCCGGGCCGCACCGGCGTTGAGGTGTCGGCATGAACCTCTTGGCCGCATACAGGCGGCCTCCCCTGGCGCAGGAGGCCGTCCTCGCCGAGATCAGGCGCACGATCGTCTCCGGTGAGCTCAAACCGGGCCAGCCGATCCGGCAGGAGGTGGTGGCCGAGCGCCTGGGCGTCAGCCGGGTGCCTGTGCGTGAGGCGCTCAAGATTCTTCAAGGTGAGGGGCAGGTCGAATACCAGCCGCACCATGGCTATTCGGTGACCCGCCTTGATCTCGAAGACTTGCGCGAGGTGTACCGCATCCGCCAGCTGCTCGAGACCGAGGCCGCACGTATCTCGGTGCCGGCCTTCACAGGTGCAGAGGTCAAGGCGCTGTCGGAGGCGGCTCGCGACGTGGATCTGGCCGGAGAGGTCGAGGACTACGGCGCGATGTCGGAGGCCAACCGACGCTTCCATTTCCTGCTCGTCGAGGGTGCCGGCATGGACCGTCTAACCCACCTCGTGCAGATCCTCTGGGACGCGACCGACGTCTACCGCTCGTTCTACTACACGGACGTCACCAACCGGTATCGCGTCCGGGCCGAGCACGCTGGCATCGTCGAGGCCGCCGCGGCCCACGACCTGGAGGCCGTGGTCGCCCTGCTCGACGACCATCGCCAACATGCCATCGACCAGATCGCCGATGCCATGTCTCGCGAGGATGGCCCGCCGACCTGGTGACGTGTCGACACGGCATACGGCCAGGTTCTCCGCGATGCGCACACGAACCTTCCATGAACGAGCTCAAGGGATGAAGCAGATGATGACCTTGCACACGGACCAGACCCGAGCGGAGGCGTGATGACCAGTTCTTCAACGAGGCTCGCCACCGATTCCGGGGGCGCAGTCAGCTTCGACGTTCGCACCGGTGAGGCGCAAGGCCTGGTGTCCGACTCCGACCCGGCTGCGGTCACGCGCGCCCTGGAAGGGGCCGCTGCTGCTGCCCGG
>DATCQG010000299.1:0-3631 GCA_036569625.1 Dermatophilaceae bacterium
GGCGAGCCGGATGGCCTTCGGTGAGAAGTCGATCCCGGTGGCATCGAGGCCGAGCTCGGCGGCCATCAGAGCGTGTTCGCCCGTTCCACATCCAACATCGAGAACGCGGCCAACCAGAGCTCCTGATCGGGCCACGGCTAAGAACGCTGGTTGCGGGTGTCCGATGTCCCAGGGGGGCGTGCCCTCGTAGGCGGAGTCGAACTCAACGGTCCGGTCTGGACCAATGGGCAATGCGTCTCTGCTGCGATGAGGAGCGTCAGCCATGCGGCAATGATATTTCTGTTGTGGCCGTAGAGCGCTGGGACGTCCGATGACAAACTGGCGGTCGAATGGACTGCTGGGTGTCCCATAACGGTTCGCGGCGTGCCAAACAGTGTCCGATGGAATGGATGCTTGCCGTCCGCAAGCGTTCGCTTGTGGCCTTGACCGATCCCAGGATGGTCCTGACCACCCCGAAGACGGAGTAATCGGGCTGCCAGATCGACTGACGGGAGTCAACACCACGTCCCGCAAGCCGATCGTCCCACGGACACCGATGCGTGGCTTCGAGTGGAAGTTGCAGTGGTGCTCTCAAGGGTCAAGGACAGAAGGGCGATGACCGTCGTCCCGGTCAGGACCAGCAGCCAGACCGTCACCAAGAGTTTCTCGGCCGCTGTCAGTCACCGCGGATTTCTCGGGGCATCGGCGCCCGTGCCAGTCATCCCGCCCTCGGCGAGCGGGCTGTTGGGCTCTTGTGTGTCTTCAGCCTTCTGTTCGTCAGGGCGGCCGGCCGCGGTCTCCATGCCGTCGACGCCCGCTTCGGGGGATGGCGCAGGGTTGTTCTTGATGCCGGTCGGGGGTGTCGCTCATGGCGGCCGCTCAGCGCTCAGCGCGCGGCGGTGGCTGCGGCGACGATAAGCGCTGCGACTTCAGGGTGCAGGATGTCGGAGTGGGCGCCGGCGAATGAGGACTGGGACGTGTCGCAGATGACCGTGTTTGCGTCGGCCCGGTAGAAAGTTCCGGCTGCCAGGGTCGGCGGCAAGGCCAGCGGCAGGGTCAGGTCACCGCTCGGGGTCACGCCACGGAAGCCATCCTTCCCCATCCCGTCCCACCGCCCGGACGCTTCCTCGCCTTGCGCGTCCTGCTGCGACAAGAAGGAGGCCTTCGGGTACCAGTTCCCGACCGCCCAGTCGGCTAACGTCCAGGTCGCCACAAGCGGGCCGTGGACACGGTCCGCGAAGGTCGACAGAGCGCCGGCCTCCGCGAACGGGTTGTCGGCTCTCTGCGTGAACGCCCAGTGCGAGAAAGCCCCCTGCACGAGCGTGAGGGACGCGATTGGGCTGGCGTCCGCCGACGAGGTCCCGGCCAGGGCAAACGAGACGAGCCGCGCGCCGAAGCTGTGTCCGACTAGGTGCACCCGGATGTTGGGCGAGGCCGCGAGCAGCTGCTCCAGGAACGGGCCCAGGCCCTTCTGGCCGACGTCACCGGCGCGGGCCTTCATCTGGAAGTAAGACCCGATCCGCAGTGCGTCCTTAGCGCCGTTCCACACCTTGCCGAAGATATCGCCGAGCCCTTCAACGTCACCGGCTGACGGCGCGCTGCCCATTGTCTGCGCAAGCTGCTGGTAGGCGGTCTTGGGGTCGACGGAGGTGAGCAGGGGGCTTTCCCCCCCGTCCTCCATCGCGACGCCCGGGTCGCGGAACACGGTCCCCAGGAGAGCGTGGAACTTCCCGAGCGCCTCAGTGTGAGCAGCTGCGGTCCCGGTCCCCGCCGCGACCTGCGCCAGTCCGGTGTCGATGAGGGCACCCATTTGTTTCAGCGCCTTGGCGGCGTCCGTAGGCATCGACGGTGCCACGCTCGCGGCGATGGCAGCTCCCGTGACAGCGGCGTCGGCCGCGCCAGGTGCTCCTGCTGCTACAGCCGCCGCGACAGCCGCCTGGTCGGCCGGCGGCGGGTCGGGGAACCAGATCGATGGCCAGAAGATGCCCAGGAACCGCGCGTCGGCCGGACAGCCGGGGTCGGCTCGGACGAGCGGGAACATCGTGTCGTAGAGACTTGTGGCATCCTGCTGGGTGTTGCCCCAGCCGTGGCTGAGGACGAAAAGGTTCGAGGTCGCGCTCGCCACGATCTCGGAGACCAGCGCGGCCGCGTCCTGGTTGAGGATGTTGCCGTTTGCGTCGAACGTCAGGGACCAGTAGTCAGCACTCATCTTGAGCTCCTTGTTGACGGGTTCAACTGTTCGAGAGCATCCGCATCGCGTCGACGAGGCCGGCGCCCTGGGCGAACCGGTCACGACCGAGATCGGTGGCGGTGTTGGTGAGGAGAGCCTTAACCTCTGCGGGGCGCCCGATGTACTCGGGGCGACTGGACAGGAAGCCAGCCAGGACGCCGGACACGTGTGGTGCGGCCATGCTGGTCCCGGAGTGCTCGGCGTACGTCAGCCTCGCGTCCGCGCTCGTCCCGTCCATGCCGGCGGCGGTGCGGAACAGTCCAGTCGCGGCCGAGCAGATCCACTCACCGGGCGCGACAACGTCCGGCTTGGCGCGACCGTCGAGTGTTGGTCCCTTGGAGGAGGTCCACGAGATGCCGAAGACATGGGGCGCGTCACGGTGGGTGGAACCGACCGTGATGCACGCGTCGGCGTGGCCAGGCTCGGTGATCGACGCGAGCACACCGACCGACTGCTTGGCCCCGGCGGTCGCGGCGCCCTGGCCGTTGTTCCCGGCGGAGATGACGACCAAGACGCCGGACGCGACGAGTTCATCGATCAGCTGACACAGCGGGGACTGCCCAGCGGCGTAGTGGCTCGGATCCCAGTCGCATCCCAGGCTCAGGTTCACGCCGTGGATCCGCAGTGTCGACCTGCTGACGTTGACCTCCGTGATGATGTACTCCAGCGCGGCGATCACGGCCGACGATGAGGTCACCGCGACGCCGCTAATCCGACGGAACACCTTGATACTGACCAGCTCGCACAACGGCGCCATGCCTTCAAGCGGCCCGTGTCGCCGTAACACGAACCCGCCGTCGGTGGCCTCATCCGACCCGGCGACTTGGGGAGTCAGCTTTTCAGGGCACGCGCCGGCGATGATGCCGGCGACGTGGCTGCCGTGACCGTCCTCATCGGTCAGGGGCGAGTCAGTGATCGGCGGGACCGACTGGTTCGGCTGCACCAAGTTGGAGAAATCCCGATGCAGGCCGCCGGTCGCCGTGCCCGCCGAGGCTCGGGGCACGTTCTCGCGCGCCAGCTCGAGCGCGGAGAAGTGCGCGTGCTTCGCGTCGATGCCGGTGTCGATCACAGCCCACACGACGCCCGCGCCTGCCGCGTTGAACGAGCGCCGTGCCGCGTCGGTCTTGACGGTGGGGGCCGAACGGTCGATTTGCGCGTAGAGAGGGTAGTCGGGCCAAGCACGGAAGATCACCGGCTGACCGTCGCCGGCTCGGTCCTGGGCGATTAGCTCCGCAAGTGCCTGCCGTGTCAGAACACACTGGTGGAGCCTGCGCGAGACCTTCTGTCGCTGGAAAGTGTCACTGCGAACATGGTTTGCGTGGGTCGGGTCGGCGATGAAGGCCGTCCACATGGCCTCGAACGCCCTCGTAACGGATTCGAGGCCACCCGGATACTTCATGTTGAGTTCGAGGATCACCGGGG
>DATCQG010000300.1:0-2754 GCA_036569625.1 Dermatophilaceae bacterium
AGTTACGCACATGACGACAGTGGCTTCGCGAGACTTGAGAAATCACACCGCCGAAGTGTTGCGTCAGGTGTCGGAAGGCGCGCATGTGACGGTCACCGTCAACGGGAGCGCCGTTGCCGAGATCATCCCGGTCCGCGCCACCCGTCGGGCGTCGATGACCAAGCGCGACCTGATCGTCCTGCTGGCGCACCATCAGGCCGACCCAGGTCTGCGTGACGACCTGGCCGCGCTCGCCGGGGAGACCACTGACGATCTTGACCCGATCCGATGACCGCCGCGCCGCGTGGACTTCTGGACACCAGCGTTCTGATCGCCTCAGAAACAGGACGGCTCCTGGACACGAACGCCCTGCCCGATGAGATCTTCATCAGCGTCGTGACCATTGCCGAGCTGCAGGCGGGTGTCCTGGCGGCGGCGGACACACCCACCCGCGCCCGCAGGTTGGCGACCCTTGACTCGGTTGCTGGGCTCGAAGCGTTGCCCATCGACGTCGTCGCCGCAGGGCATTGGGCCACTCTCCGAGTCCGTCTGGCCGAGGAAGGTCGCCGGATCAACGTGAATGATCTGTGGATTGCGGCTGTGGCTGCTGCCAACGACCTGCCCATCGTCACGCAGGACGCCGACTATGACTCACTGGCCACCGTCGGCGGACCCCAGGTGATTCGCGTCTGATCCGAGCGGCTGGGCCTGCCTTTCAGTCGGTTGGGTGCTGCCAGGAGACGGGGTCGGATGGGCCGCGGTCGATGTCGGGCTCGAGGTACATCACCAGGCGCAGGGCCGGCACGGCCTCCCTGGCTCGCTGCTCGGCGGCGTTGATGGCAGCGGCGATCTGGTGCCCGTAGTCCTGAGTGCCCACGGCCAGCTTGGCCGCGACGAGCAGCTCCTCAGGCCCGAGGTGCAACGTGCGCAGGTGTATGACGCGCTGGACCGCGGAGTCCTCGTCGCCCTGGAGTGCGTGCGTGATGGCCTGCACCTGCTCAAGAGTGGCGGCCTCGCCGATCAGCAGGGACTTCATCTCGATGGAGAGAACGATCGCGACGAGCACCAGGAGCGTGCCGATCATGGCGGTGCCCACGGCGTCCCAGATGCCGTTATCGGTGGCCAACGTCATGCTGACACCGAACAGGGCGAAGGCCAGACCGAACAGGGCGGCGAAGTCCTCGAGCAGGATCACCGGCAGCTCGGGCGCCTTGGCCGTGCGGATGAAGCCCGTCCACGAACGCTTGCCCCGGACGTGGTTGCTCTCTGCGACGGCAGTGCGGAAGGAGAAGCCCTCAAGCCCAATCGCAATGAGCAGTACGGCGATTGGTACCCACCACCATCTGCCGGTGATCGGCTCGGGGGCCTGGAACTTGTGCCACGCCTCATACAGCGCGAAGAGCCCGCCGACGCTGAAGAGCACGATCGAGACGATGAACGCGTAGACGTAGCGCTCTCGCCCGTAGCCGAACGGGTGCGCTGGTGTGGCCTCGCGCCGGCTCCTCTTGCCGCCGATCAGCAGCAGGCCCTGGTTGCCGGAGTCGGCCAGGGAGTGCACCGACTCGGCCAGCATCGAGCTCGACCCGGTCAGCAGGAAGGCGACGAACTTGGTGATCGCGATGCCGGTGTTGGCCAACAGTGCCGCCACGATTGCCTTGGTTCCGCCCTCGACTGCCATGCACGCCAGCCTATTCGGCGGTGAGCCCGAGGCCGAGCAGGGCGTTCTCGACGACCTCGGTGAGCGCTGGGTGGATCCAGTACTGCCCGAGCGCCATCTGCTGCACGCTCTGCCCCAGGGACATCCCCTGGATCAGCGGCGCGATCAGGTTCGACGCCTGGTAGCCCATGAGGTGGGCGCCGAGCAGCTCGCCGGTGTCCGGGTCCGCGATCACCTTGCAGATGCCTGTGGTGTCCTCCATCGCCCAGCCGTATGCCGTATCGCCGTACGCCTGCGTCGTGGTGACGTAGCTGCGGCCCTGGGTCTTGAGCTGTTCCTCGGTCAGCCCGACGCTGGCGATCTGCGGGGACGTGAATACCGCTGAGGGAACGTAGCGGTGGTCGAAGCTGCGCAGGTCCCCGGGGTGGGCCAGGTTGTGGGCGACGATCCGGGCCTCGTGGTTGGCCACGTGCTTGAGCTGGTAGTCGCTGGACACGTCCCCCAGAGACCAGACGCCGTCGACGTTGGTGCGGCCGTACTCGTCGACCTTGACCCCGGCCGTCCTCGCGGGTTTCGATGCCTGCCTTATCGAGGCCAAGGTGGGCGGTGCTGGGCTTGCGACCGGTGGCGACGAGCAGGATGTCGCCGCTCGCGTGGCTGCCGTCGGCGAAGTCCAGGCGGACCGCGGTCTCGTCGCCGGTGACCTTGGTGAGCGTGGTGTTGAGGCGGACGTCCCACTGCTGCCGGGCGATCTTCGTGAAGCCTTGGGACATCTCCGTGTCGAGCTGGCGCAGCAGCGCGTCATGGCGTGCGACGACGGTGACCTTGCTGCCGAATGCGGAGAAGATGTGCGCGAACTCGGCTGCAATGAAACCAGATCCGAGGATCACCAGGTGTTTCGGCAGCTCGTCCAGACGCATGATGGTGTCCGAGGTGTGGAACGGGACGCCGGAGTCGCTGACTTCTGTCGGGACAAACGGGTGGCATCCGGTAGCGATGACGACCTGGTCCGCGGTGACCTCGTCCCCGGTGTCGACGTGCAGAGCCTTGGGACCGGTGAAGGTGGCGTGGCCCAGGAATGCTGTCGTGTTCGGGCCGTTGACCCGGTAGTCCCTCCC
>DATCQG010000301.1:0-4619 GCA_036569625.1 Dermatophilaceae bacterium
TGGGACTGTGCGGTATCCCGGCGTTGCGGATTCACGCCTCGTCGCGCTCGGCGCTGCGTTTCCAGCGGATCCCGGCCTCGATGAAACCGTCAATGTCCCCGTCGAAGACGGCGCTGGTGTTGCCGACCTCGTACTCCGTGCGCAGGTCCTTGACCATCTGGTAGGGGTTGAGGACGTAGGAGCGCATCTGGTCCCCCCAGCTGGCCTTGACGTCTCCGGCCATGGCCTTCTTCACCGCATGCTCCTCGGCCTGGCGCTGCAGGAGCAGCCGGGACTGAAGGACCCTCAATGCTGCGGCCCGGTTCTGGATCTGCGACTTCTCGTTCTGCATCGAGACAACGATGCCCGTGGGGATGTGCGTCATCCGCACGGCCGAGTCCGTCGTGTTGACCGACTGGCCGCCGGGGCCGCTCGAGCGGAATACATCGACCTTGATCTCGTTGTCCGGGATCTCGATGCTGTCCGTGTCCTCGATCAGCGGGATGACCTCGACCGCCGCGAACGAGGTCTGGCGCCGGCCCTGGTTGTCGAACGGCGAGATGCGCACGAGGCGGTGGGTGCCGGCCTCGACCGCAAGGTTGCCGTAGGCGTAGGGCACCTTGACCTCGAAGGTGGCCGACTTCAGCCCCGCCTCCTCCGCGTATGACGTGTCGAGCACCGCGGTCGGGTAACCGTGCCGCTCCGCCCATCGCAGGTACATCCGCATCAGCATCTCGGCGAAGTCAGCCGCGTCAACGCCACCGGCGCCCGAGCGGATCGTGATGACCGCCTCGCGCTTGTCGTACTCGCCGTTGAGCAGGGTGCGGACCTCGAGCTCGCCCACCGCCTTGGTCAGGCTGCTCAGCTCTCTTTCGGCCTCCCTCATGGTGGCCGCGTCGCTCTCTTCGACGCCGAGCTGGACCAGCACCTCGAGCTCGTCGATGCGGTTGTCCATCGAGGTGATCCGCTCGAGCTCGGAGTTGGCGCGCGACAGGCGGCTGGTGACCTCTTGCGCGGTGTCCGGGTTGTCCCACAGGTCAGGCGCCCCGGACTGCTCCTCGAGCTCGCTGATCTGGGTGCGCAGGGAGTCCAGATCGGTCACCTGCCGCACCGACTCCATCGTCCCGCGAAGGTCCTTGAGCACTAGTCCGAAGTCAACAGCCACGAGAAGTCAGACTACGCGACCCCTACCTGATCGCCGACCGTGCCCGCGACTCCACCGTGATGTCCACCGAGCCGCCAAATGCCGCCACGACCTTGGCCGCGATCGGGATGACGGCAGTCCCCCTCAAGCGAATGACCGCCGTCTGCCCATCGGGGCTGCCCGTGCCGTCCACCAGGGCCCACGACGAAATGCCGTGGGGGCGAGGCTGGACGAGCAGGTACTGCGCCGCCGAGCGGCGCACGGAGTCGGTGCTGACCTCGATCGCCGATCCCAGCCCCTTGCCGTATGCCGACCCGTTGTCCAGCGCATCGGAGGCGTCCAGAGCCGCGCTGTCCGCAGCATCGAGCAGCCGGGTGCGGGCCAGCTGGACCGCGGTCACGTCGACTGCACCAACGATGAGCATCAGGGCGATGACGGTGAAACCGAGGATCAGCAGGCTGATCTGACCTCGCTCGCGCCGATCCCGGACGGAGCCCAGCCGTTGTCCTCCGATGCGGCTCAGCCTGAGCCAGAGGATTGACATCGCTGACCTCGTTGCCATCCTTGACCGCGTCGCGATCGCTGACCTCGTTGACATCACTGACCGCGTTGACATCACTGACCGCGTTGACATCACTGCCCCCCGAAACGGTCGACGGTCGCGACATGTGTGGCCGACAGCGGTATCTGCATCGGCACGATCCCGGCGAAGAATGCTGGCACCAAAGGCATCGGGACCAGGAGTGTCGCCGTAATCCGCACCCGGCCCTCCGGCCGCAGGCAGGGCGTGCCGTCGCACCCGATCTCGATCCTGCCTTCGCGCACGAAGCCCTGGTCGGCAAACGCGAGTCCCGCCGCCGACTGCGCTCGAGCAGGCGCTTGGGCCGCCAGCTGAGCGGTGACGTACGCGCGGCCCGCCTCGCGAGAGGCGGCGCTCACGGCATACGCCCCGGACTGCAGGCGGGCCAGCACCATGACAAGGAAGAAGAGCGGGACCAGCATCAGCACTGCAAGGAACACGAACTCGACGATGGCGCTGCCTGCCTGGGCGCCGCCCTTCCCGCCCTCGATCCGGTCCTTGACGCGGTTCTCAAGGCGGCTCAGGCGAGTCCGAAGTGTGGCGATCAGCCGGCGCCGTCCAGACGCCGCAGCCATCATTGGCTCTCAAGGAAGGCGCGGGCCTGCACGGAGAGGACGCGGTCCGGTCCGAGCGGGCCGATGACCGGCAGTGGCGCCTGGATGCGAACCTGAAGCACCTGGATCCCGTCGACCGTTGTGGTGGTCGCGGTGACGTTATCGGCATATCGATCGCTCAGACTCGCCCTGATCAGCTGGCTGGCCCGGGCCACGCCGTCCTGTGGCGTGGCGTTGGCGCGGGCACCGTAGCGCGCGCCTTCGGATGCGCACGAGATCAGGGTGTTGCGAATGTGCAGGGCCAGACCGAGCTGGAAGACGGCGAGGAACATCAGGCTCAGCAGCCCGGACACCATGGCGAAATCGGCCACGGCAGAGCCGGATTCGCGATCACGCTTCTTGGCCGCGCGCTTCAGGGGCAGCCGAGAAGACGATCTCCGTTGGGGCAACCTATCGAGCAGTGTCATGACGGAATGGGCCGAGCGCTAAGGGCCGGTGACGCTGCCCATGGCCTGGGTGAACAGAGCTGACAGCTGGTCCCCGGCGAGCTTCCACAAGATCGTGACCAGGCCGGCGGTCATCAGCGTGATGAGCACCCAGCCCGGGACGTCACCTCGGTCCCGCCCGGTCACGCTCCGCGGGCGTCCAGCGAGGGCGCGCGCCGCCGTGACATAGGCGATCGAGATGGCGCTTGCGGCGAGTAGCTGGAATCGATTCATGCTGGCTTCCTTGCGTGGTGGTTCAGAACAACGGTTGGTGTGTGTCAGATCGAGAACTTCAGGAAGGCGATGCCGGGATAGATTGCGAACAGCACGGTGACGGGCAGCACCAGGAAAACCACCGGAACCATCATGGCGATCTCCCTCTTCCCGCCGTCTTCCATGACCGATCGGCGACCGGCCTCACGGACGTCCTGTGCCTGGGAGCGCAGGACGTCTGCAAGGGGTGTGCCCCGTTCGACGGCTATGACGATTCCGTCGACAAATCGTGCGAGGCTGGCCAGCCCCGTTCGGTCCGCCAGCCCCTGCAACGCGGAAGCGAGGTTTGCTCCGGCCCGCGCATCGGCAAGGCACTGGCGCAGCTCTGCGGCCAGCTGTCCCTGGGAGAGGCGACAGACCCGTTCAAGAGCCCCGGTGGCACCCTCACCAGCGCCCACGGCCAGGGCGAGCAGCTCTGCGACTGTGGGGAACTCGGCGAGCATCTGCTGCTCACGCTTATTCGCCGACCGGGTCAGCCACTGGTCCCGAGCCACGATCCCGGCGCCGACCGAACACAGGACGAGCAGCACCAGGGGGATGATCGAGCCGCCGTCCTTGAGCCACATCAGCGTGGCCACCAGCAGTCCGAATGCCCCACCGCCAAGGCCCCAGACGACCTGCTCGGCGCGGAAGCTCTCGACGTCGGGACGCAGACCCGCGCGCTCCATCCTGCGTCGCACGGACGTCGCGCCGCCCAGCAGCCGTTCGACCCCCCGGCCGAGGTCACGGAGCACCGGCCGCAGGATCACCAGCAGCCCCGGACCGCCAGTGCTACCAGGGATAGCCAGGAGTCGCGAGGGCCGGGCCGTGTCGCGCAGGTATGGCGCCAGGCGGGCTTCGAGACCCGGGCGCCGGTTGGCCGGCAGGCCCACGAACAGGAGAAGCCCACCCGCGGCCAGCATCGCCCCGAGCATCGCCCCGGGCCAGGACCACCCACCACTGACCACGACGTTCGTAAAGAGGTCGGTCATCGTAGGACCCGCCCCTCTTCGGGCAGACGGCCGATACGAACCATCAGGCGGTAGGCGACAAAGGTGAGACCTGCGCCGATGGCCAGGACCATGACTCCGGCCGGGCGGCTGTAGGCCTGCAAGGAGTCGGGGCGGGTGGACAACATCGCCAGGACGATCCACGGTGCAGCCACGGCCAACCTGGCGGCGTTGACGGTCCAGCCCTGCCGGGTCTCGAGCTCGGCGCGGGTCCGCGCGTCCTCGCGCAGGAATGCCGAAAGCGTGCGCAGCAGCCGGCCGAGGTCGCTGCCACCGACCTCTCGCGCGATCCGGAGGGACTCGATGAGGCGATCAGCGACAGGATCACTGAGCCGTTCCTTCAGCCGGTCCAGGCATTCCTGGAACCGACCCGTCGCGCGGTAGTCCTCGGCGAAGGCGGCGAACGCCGGGCGAAGCTCTTGCGGACCACGGATCGTCAGCTGGCTCAAGGCCTCGGGCAACGCGAGGCCGGCGCGGACGGCGGAGCCAATGTTGTCGACGATGTCGGGCCACAGGTCGCGCATGACCGACCGACGTCTGCGAGCACGCATGCGCACCAACACAATTGGCGCGTAGCCGGCCATCAGCGCGAAACACAGTGCGATCGGCACGACC
>DATCQG010000302.1:0-2320 GCA_036569625.1 Dermatophilaceae bacterium
GTCAACAGCTCGATGTCGTTGTCCGCGTAGAAGCCCTGCTCGTGGACGTAGAGCCTGGCGGCCGGCTTGTCCCCGCGCAGGTACTCCTTGGACAGCAAAGGGCGCTCATACGGGCGCTGGGCCTCCTCACCGATCAGCACCCACCCGGCCGTCAAAGCCCTCGCTGCGCAACGCCTCGGCCGCCATGGCCCCAGCAAGACTCGCGCCGACAATGACGCACCTCTGCTCCAGGCTCATGGCAATTCCTTCTGGCGCGGTGCCCGAGGTTCGTGATCCATATATGGTCCCTCCTATCAACTCCTTCAGCCGCGTGGACCTTCCACCTCGTCTCGGCGGCCGGCGAGCCTGGATGGTGTGGTCGGCCGCGATCTCCGTCTATATCCTCGCGGTCTTCCATCGCACCTCCCTGGGTGTGGCCGGCCTCGTGGCGGCGGAGCGGTTCCACATCAGCTCGGCCCAGCTCGCGACCTTCACCATGGTGCAGCTGTTGGTGTACGCGGCAATGCAGATCCCGGTCGGGGCGATGCTGGACCGGGTCGGCGCGAAGAAGCTGTTGGTCACCGGGGTGCTCCTGATGACCGGCGGCCAGTTCGCGTTCGCCTTCGCCGGCACGTTCGGAGCGGGGGTGGCGGCCCGGGTCTTCGTCGGCATGGGTGACGCGATGATCTTCATCAGCCTCGTCCAGCTGGTCGCCCTGTGGTTTCCGCCGGCACGGACCGCCATGATCACCCAGCTGACCGGCGTCCTCGGACAGCTCGGCGCGCTCGCCGCCACCGCACCGCTGTCCCTGGCGCTCCGCAGCTTTGGCTGGACACGCGCGTACGCCGGAGCCGCAGGCGTCGGTGTCATTCTCGGGATCGTGCTGATCATCGTCGTGCGGGACTCGCCGTACGGGGACCACCATCGCGACGAGCTCAAGATGCAGGCGGTCGGCCGAGCACTGAAGCTGGCGTGGGCCGAGCCAGGGACCCGGCTCGGGCTCTGGTCGCACTTCTCCGCCCAGTTCGGCGCCACCGTTTTCGCGCTCCTGTGGGGGTTTCCCTTCCTTGTCTCAGGACAAGGGCTGACTCCGGGCGCAGCAAGTGGCCTGCTCATCGTCATGACCGTCACCACCATTGTGACCAGCCCGCTGGTCGGCGCGTTCGTGACCCGTTGGCCGTATTCGCGGTCCACCCTGATCCTGTGGATCGTCTCGTCGATCATGGTGGTCTGGGCCGTGGTGCTCCTTTGGCCCGGGCGAGCGCCTCTGTGGCTGCTGGTGGTCCTCGTGATGGTTCTCGCGGTGGGTGGCCCGGGTTCCATGGTCGGCTTCGACCTCGCCCGGACCTTCAACCCGCCCACCCGTCTGGGCAGCGCCAACGGGATCGTCAACGTCGGCGGGTTTGTCGCATCCCTGGGAACGGTCGCGCTGATCGGCATCGTCCTGGACCGGGTGGCGCCGGGCGGACCGTCGACCTACACCGTGGACTCGTTCAGGGTCGCGATGTCGGTGCAGTACCTCGTCTGGGTTCTTGGTCTCGTGCAGATCCTGCGCTTCCGGCGCAAGGCCCGTCAGGCCTACCGACGCCCTTGATCGGCACTGTCGTTACCAAGTTGTTATGTTTCAGGTCAGAGTTGGCGCGTTGTCGGCTCACCCGTGGTTGACCTGCAGAAAAACAACGGTGTCATTCGGTGCCGAGCCATTCTGGCCATGGGTAGATGCCCATGATTCACGTGGGATTCTTGTGACTCGTGTGCCCAGAGTTGTTGAACCGCCTAGTCTCATACGGCTGAAGCATTCGACTGAGGGGCCGTATCTCATGCCGAGCACACGCAAGACCACTCGCCTTCGGATAGCCATGGCGACCGGTGCTGCCCTTGTGGTCGTGCTGAGCACGTCTGTTGTCAGCGCGCAGGCGGACCCCGTCTATCCCTCTGCGGATCAGGTCAACGCGGCCAAGGCCGCCGCCGGAGACAAGGCTGGGCAGGTCGCCGCCGTCGAGGCGAGCCTGATGGCTTCCAACGCACGCCTGGTCGAGGTGCAGACAGCCGCCGAGGTGGCAGCCGAGAAGTACAACCTGGCCCGGATCCTGCTCCAGCAACGCACCGACGCAGCGACGGCCGCGGGACAGCGAGCGGCGGCTGCCCAGAAGTCGGCGACCATCGCCTCGGACAAGCTAGGACAGTTCGCGGCCGCGACCTACATGCAGGGCGGAAACCTTGGTCAGCTCGAGGCGTTCCTGTCCAGCAAAGGGCCACAGGATCTCCTGGACCGCGCCGCCGGCATTCAGGTGATCTCTGACATCCGCAGCGAGATCATGCAGGACGCCAACGCCTCCTC
>DATCQG010000303.1:0-4744 GCA_036569625.1 Dermatophilaceae bacterium
CGCACTGCTGGGTGATGACTGGGCGCGACACGATCGTTCGCTGGAGATACAGCTCGCCCTGCGCCTGCACCGGATCGCCCGCTCTTCCACCTGACCGCTTCGTTGGACGAGCACTCGACATAGCGCAAGCGCGTCATTGACAGCGCACCATCGTGGGTGCTCGATCAATGACGGACCTGCGCTATGTGCCCTGATGGACCTTTCGCCATGTGGCCGGTCAGTGCCGCATTCTTCGCTGTATCAGGTCTCGGGCCGTGCCCCAGATCCCGTGACGGAACAGGAGCACGATCACCACGAAGATCGAGCCGAGGATGATCCCGGTGCCCTCGAAACCGGACGATGCCAGGCGGTCCTCGAGCGTGATCACGGTCGCAGCGCCGAGCGGGCCGCCCCAGAGGGTGCCGATGCCGCCAAGGACGGTGATCAGCACCACCTTGCCCGAGGTGGTCCAGCTCAGCTCCTCGAGCGACGTGAAACCGTGGCTGATGGCGAACACTCCCCCGGCGAGCCCGGCCAGGCCGGCCGAGAGGACGAACACGATAATCTTGTATCGGTCGACGTCATACCCAAGGGCCCGGGCGCGGGCGGGGTTGTCGCGGATGGCCACAAGCACGCGCCCGAACGGTGAGTGGACGATCCGCCAGGCGGCCCAGATGCCGAGCAGGATCAGCCCGATCGCGGCGTAGTAGAAGGTGAAGGCGTCGGTCTCGACCGGCTCGACGCCGAAGAAGCTCTTGGGTATCGCCTGGAGGCCGTTCTCGCCGCCGGTCAGGTCGCCGAGCTGGTTGGCCAGGAAGTAGATCATCTGGGCGAACGCCAAGGTCACCATGGCGAAGTAGATGCCGGTCCGGCGAACGGAGAGGTAGCCGATCGGGACGGCGATCGCCATCGCGAAGATCATGCCGCCGAGGATCGCCAGCGGGAAGGGCACGCCCCAGTGGATCGCGATCAGGCCTGTGACGTAGGACGAGGACCCCCAGAACGCGGCGTGGCCGAACGACAGCAAACCGGTGTAGCCCAGGAGCAGGTCGACCGAGATCGCGAAGAGGGCCCATGCCGCGATGTCCATCGCCACGGGCGGGTAGATCAACCACGGCAGCACGAGCGCGGCGACCAGGCCGACCAGCAACATGACCCAGCGCAACAGACTGTGGCCACGGCCGGTGGACAACGGCATATCCGCGGAGTCCGGGGTCTCGGAAGTGCTTGGGCCGCTCTTCACTGGTTGGGTCATGCGGTCTCATCCCTTCCGAAGAGTCCAGCCGGCCGGAAGAGGACCACCCCGGCCATCAGCACGAAGATCGCGACCTGCGCGAACGTGGGGGCGTACGCCTGGCCGTAGGCCTCGACCAGGCCCACCAGGAAGCCCGCAACAACGGCGCCGAGGATCGACCCGAGTCCGCCGATGACGACCACGGCGAAGAGAATGATGACGAAGTTGCTGCCCATGTCGGCGGTGATCGCGCGGAACGGCGCGGCCATCACACCCGCGAGCCCGGCGAGGGCGATGCCGAAACCGAACACCGGGGTGACCCAACGGCCGACGTTGATACCCAGGGCCCGGGTGCGGTCGGCATCCTCGGTTGACGCTCGCACGATCATGCCCACCCGGGTCTTGGTGAGCAGGAGCCAGACGAGCGCGCAGATGAGCAGCGAGAAGAGCCAGACGAATACGGAGTATGCCGGGAGGCCGATGCCGCCGATGTGCAGCTGGCCCGCGAGCCCGGCCGGCCGTTCGTACGGAAGCCCTGACACGCCATACCGGCGCTTCACGAGGTCCACGAGGATCAACGAAAGACCAAAGGTGAGAAGGAAGTTGTAGAGCGGGTCCAGGCGCAGCAGCCAACGGATGAGCAGCCGCTCCATCAGAACGCCGACAAGGAACAGCAGGACCGGGACGACCACCAGTGCAACCCAGAAGTGCACGTGCAGGACGTCCAGCAGCACTGCTGCGGCCACGGCTCCGAGCATGTTAGCAGGCACCGTGGGAGAAGTTCACGACGCCGAGGACACCGAAGATCACGGCGAGCCCGAGGGCCGCAAGGGCGTAGAAGCCACCGGCGGCGAGCCCCTGGACCGTGTACTGGATGAATGCGCTCATGGTTCTCCTGGAGCTGGCCTGAGTTCGATCGCAAAAAGGTGCCCCGGGGCCCGGTCGCCAGACGCGGACCCCGGGGACCGGGTCACATCTTGCAGTCGGCGGAGATCGGCTCGAACGCGTCGGCGGCCGGGATGGTCTGGACGATCTGCTCGTAGTCCCACGCCTCCTTGACCTGGTCCTTGGACTTGACCTTGGCCAGGTAGACGTCGTGGACGACCCGGTGGTCGGAGCGGACCTCACCGTTGCGCAGGAAGATGTCGTTGATCTTCTTGCCGTCCAGGACCTTGATCACAGCGTCGGAGCTATCGGTTCCGGCGGCCTGGACGGCCTCGAGGTAGTTCATCGCCGCGGAGTAGTTGCCGGCGTGGGCGAAGGTGGGCCGGGTGCCGGTCTTGGCAAGGAACTTGTCAGCCCACGCCTTGTTCCTGGCATCGAAGTTCCAGTACCACGGGTCGGTGAAGGTGGTACCGGCGAACTGCTCGACCCCCAGGGAGTGGATGTCGGTGATGAACATCAGGCCGACGGCCAGCTGTGCCTTGGTCTGCATGCCTGCCTGGTTGTACTGCTTGACGAAGTTGATCAGGTCGCCGCCGGCCGCCATGATCCCGATGACCTTCGGGTTGGTGGACGCCGCTTTGGTGATGAACGTGGCGAAGTTGTCGTTGGGGAACGGTGTCGGGATGCTCTGCTGCACCGTGCCCCCGGCGCCAGTGACCGCTTCTGTGAACGATTTGTTCATATTCTGGCCGAAGGCGTAGTCGGGGTAGACGATGCTCCAGCTCTTGCCGCCGTTCTTGACCACGGCGGCGCCGGTGCCCTTGGCCAGCATCGCGGTGTCGTAGGCCCAGGCGTAGGTGTACTTGTTGCAGGACTTCCCGGTCAGCACGGTCGTGCCGGCGGTCACGTCGATGAACAGCTTCTTCTTGACCTTGGCGACGGTGGCGACGGCAAGGGCCGCCGACGAGGTCGGGACGTCCAGGATGATGTCGGCGTTCTGGCGGTCGTACATCTCCTGCGCCTTGGTGTTGGCGATGTCGGGCTTGTTCTGGTGGTCTGCGGTGACGATCTCGATGGTCTTGGCGACCGCCTTGGCGCCGTACTTGGCCTTGTAGTCGTCGATCGCCATCTGGATCGCCACCTTGGCATTCGGGCCGGAGACGTCCTTGTAGACGCCGGACTGGTCGTTGAGCAGCCCGAACACGACCTTGTCGTTACTGAGCTTGCCCGCGGCTGCCGTGGGACCGCCACCGCCACACGCCGCCAGGGCGAGGCTGCCGCACAGTGCTACCGCGATTGCCGCGGCTGGTTTCTTGCTGAGCATTGCCCCTCCAGGGGGTGTGTCGGTGATACCGGTTTCCGTATGGCGGGTGGTTGCCCTACGGGTTCTGCGCCAGGGGCCGGGTCATATCCCCAGGTAGGTCAGCAGCTCGCTCTCGCGGGCCTGGAAGCTCTCGTTGTCGAGGGACTCCACGACCCGTCCCTGGGCGAGCAGGTAGTGCCGGTCGGCCACGGTCGCGGCGAACTTGACGTTCTGCTCCACGAGCAGGACTCCAACTCCGGCGGCCTTGATCTCGCGGATGATCTCCCCGATCCGCTGCACAATCACGGGGGCCAAGCCCTCGCTGGGCTCGTCCAGCAGCAGGAGTCGGGAGCCCATCCGCAGGACGCGGGCGATCGCCAGCATCTGCTGCTCACCTCCGGAGAGCTGGGTCCCCATGGAGCTCCGGCGGTCGGCCAGGACCGGGAAGGCCTCGTAGACCTGCTCGAGCGACCACGCTGCCGGGTGCACGACCGGAGGCAGCAGGAGGTTCTCCAGGACCGTGAGGCTCGCGTAGATGCCGCGATCGTCGGGAACCCACCCCAGGCCCGCCCTGGCCCGCGAGTCAGGCGAGCTGTGACCGAGCTCGGTCCCGGCCAGCAGAACGGTGCCCTGGATCTGGCGATGCAGACCAATGACCGAACGCAGCAACGTGGTCTTGCCGGCCCCGTTTCGGCCGACGAGAGTGACCACCTCGCCCTCGCGCACGCTCAGGGAGACGTCTTCGAGAACGCGCGCCTCGCCATACCAGGCGGACATCCCCTGGATCTCAAGCATGGGCCTGCCCCAGGTAGGCCGTGATGACCTTGTCGTCCTTGCGCACCTGTTCGTAGGTTCCCTCGGCGAGGATCTGCCCCTGCTGCAGCACCGTCACCCGATCGGCCAGGCTGCCGACAACGTGCATGTTGTGGTCGACCAGGACGACAGTGCGGCCCTTCGCGACCTGCTTGACCAGGGCGATCGTGCGGTCGACGTCCTCTCGACCCATGCCCGCAGTCGGCTCGTCGAGCAGCAGCAGCGACGGGTCGAGCGCCAGCGCGAGTGCGAGCTCGAGCGCGCGCTTCTGCCCGTAGGCCAGGCTGCCGGCAACCTTGTCGGCCAGGTGGGCCAGGCCAACCTGGTCGACCATGTCCATCGCGCGTTGGCGGAACTGGGTCATCTTCTTGTCCGAACGCCAGAACCGCATACCCAGTCCGGTGGGGCTGGCCAGGGCCAGCTCGAGGTGCTCCAGGCCGGTGAGCTGGTCGAAGAGGCTGGTGATCTGGAAGGACCTGGCGATCCCGAGGTGCGCGATCTGCTCGGGCGCCTTGCCGGTGATGTCGCTG
>DATCQG010000304.1:0-3162 GCA_036569625.1 Dermatophilaceae bacterium
CCCACCACCCGTCGCGCCTCGGCATGAGCGCGTCCAGGGTGATGACGTCTGGCAGCGGCCGAGCCGAGTCCTGGAGGATCTCCAACGCATCCTGCCCGTCGCCGGCCTCGACCACCTCATAGCCCTCGAGCTCGAGATTGATCCGGATGAGCGTCCGGATCTCTTCGGCGTCATCGCAGACGAGAACGCGCCCGCTCCCGCCCGGTGGATCGGCGGACATGGCGTTGTCTGCAGAGGCCCCCACCCATTCCATGGTGCCACCTTAGGGCTGCTAACCTCGTCGACGCGTCAACCCCGGTTGGTAATGGTGGATAATTTTCGAGCGGTCCACCCAGCCGGGCCGTTGGCCCCCGTAGCTCAGGGGATAGAGCGCCGCCCTCAGGAGGCGGGAGCGCAGGTTCGAATCCTGCCGGGGGCGCCTTTGCCCATCCCTCGACAACGCAGCACGGGACGGGTGGTGGCGCGTGAGGTGGGTGGTGGGACTTCACGAGACGGGTGGTGGGACCCGTGGCGCGCGGTGGGACCCGAGACGGTATGCCGGTAAGCGCTGGCTGGCGTCGGTGACCTCGCCGACCAGCTCCTCAAGCACGTCCTCGAGGAAGACCACGCCGGTCACGACACCATCGGGGTCGACGACGCGGGCCAGGTGAGCCCCGGTGCGTTGCATCGTGGCCAGAACGTCCTCGACCTCGTCGTCCGACTGCACGGTGGCCAGACGCCGTACCCGCTTGAGCGGCACCGGCTCGCTGTGCTGGGCGTCATCGGCATAAAGGACATCCTTGAGGTGCAGGTAGCCCGCGAGGGCGCCGGCTGCGTCGGTGAAGGCAAATCGGGAGAACCCGTGTTTGGCGACCAGCCGCTCGACGTCGTCCGGTGTGGCACCCAACGGCAGGGTCACCAAGGCGCTGAGCGGCACGGCCACATCCCCGGCTACGCGATCACTGAACTCGAGCGCCCGCCGGGTGAGACCGTGGCGGTCGAACTCGATCAGGCCCTCGCGATGGCTCTCGGCCACCATGAACTGGACCTCTTCGACCGTGAAGGCCGAGGTCAGCTCGTCCTTGGGCTCGATGCCCAGCACCCGGACCATCGCCTTCGCGAGGCTTTCCATCATCCGGATCACGGGCCGCAATACCCTGCTGAAGAACAACAGCGGGGGCGCCAGCAGCAAGGCCGCCTGCTGGGGGCCGGCGATGGCGAGGTTCTTGGGGACCATCTCGCCGACGACGACATGCAGGTAGGCCACGATGAGCAACGCAACCGCCAGGGCGAGCGGGCGGCTGAGCGAGTCCGAAAGTCCGAGACCCAGCAGCTTCGGCGCAAGCATCTCGTTCAGCGCCTCCTCGGCCACGGCACCCAGGCCCACCGAGCTGAGCGTGATCCCCAGCTGAGCGGTGGCCAGCAGGGACGCCACCTGCCCGATCGCCTCGAGACTGATCTTGGCGCGCTTGCTCCCGGCGGCAGCCAGTGGCTCCAGCCGCGATCGTCGGGCGGTCATCACGGCGAACTCGGCGCCGACGAAGAACGCGTTGGCCAACAGCAGGAACAGCGAGAGCCACAGCGCAGCGAGGTGACTCATCTGGGCTCATCCCCACGCGACGGGTCGGGCGGCAGGAGGTTGGTGAGGACCGAGGACTCCTCATCGGTAGGTGTGAACCGCAACCGGTCGACGCGGCGGCCGTCCATCGCGTCGACGCGCATGGTCCAGCCCGGCACGGGGACCTCATCTCCGACGACCGGGACCCGTCCAAGACACGCCATGACATAGCCGCCGATGGTCTCGTATTCCGGTCCGTCTGCGACCAGTGCACCGAGCCGGTCGCGCACCTCGTCGGGCCTCCACAGACCGGGCACCGTCCAGGACCCGTTGGCGCTGATTCGTCCCATGGTGCGCGCTCGATCATGCTCGTCGCTGACCTCGCCCACGATCTCCTCGATGACGTCCTCGAGGGTCACGAGGCCTGAGGTGCCGCCATACTCGTCCACGACAACGACCATCTGATGACCTGCCGAACGCAGCAGCAGCAACAACGGGTCCAGCCGGATCGACTCCGGAACCATCACCGCATCAACCATGAGGGCGGAGACCGGCACGTCGGCGCGGCGGTCGTGCGGAACGGCGATTGCCCGCTTGACGTGGACCAGACCGTCCACGTCGTCCCAGTCCTCGCCGATAACGGGGAAGCGTGAGTGACCGGTCTCACGGGCAAGTCTGACGACATCCTCGGCGGAGTCGGTTCGCTCGATCGGGGTGCACCGAACCCGAGGCGTCATAACGTCGTCGGCGGTTCGCTCGCCGAAGGTCAGCGAGCGCGTCACCAGCCGCGCCGTGTCCTGGTCAATGGTGCCGGCCTCGGCCGACCGACGGATCAGCGATGCGAGCTCCTGAGGGGTCCTCGCAGCGCTGAGCCCCTCCCTCGGGGTGATCCCAAAAGCCTTGAGCACCAGGTTTGCTGAGCCATTGAGCACAAAGATGAGGGGCCAGGTGACGATCGAGAAGGCACGCACCGGCAACGCGACCAGCTTGGCGGTCCGAAGCGGTGCCGAGATGCCGAGGAACTGAGGCAGAAGCTCGCCGAACAGCATGGAGAAGAGCGTCGCAAGGACCAGTGCCACGGCCGTTGCCGACGGCTCGATGGCTGCCGTCGGGACGTGGACCGCCTTAAGCGGGGTGCGTAGGAGCTTGCCGATCGAAGGCTGTGCCAGATAGCCGAGGATCAGCGTGGTCACGGTGATGCCGACCTGTGAGGCCGACAGCTGGGTCGAGAGCTGGCGCAGGGAGGCCAGGACCGGCTTGGACGCAGCGTCCCCCTGCTCGATGGCCCTCTGAACCGTTGTCCTGTCCAGGGCCACGAAAGCGAACTCCGCGGCGACAAAAACCGCCGTCCCCATGGTCAACCCCACGCCGGCGAGGACCAGCAACCACTCCGTCATAGTGCTCACATCCTAAGGCTGCCAAGTGAGTCGGCCGGGTGCGGACGAGAGCGCAGCCGGCAAAGTGCTTGCTGACCACGCCGAGGCCCTGCAAACATTGCTCACCATGACCGCCGGCTACTCGGGCACGCCCCTGGCCCGCAAGCTCGGAGTCAAGGCCGAATCACGCGTCCTGGTGCTCGGGCAGCCATCCGGGACGGATCTGGCAGTGTGGGAGTGCGCGGTGCG
>DATCQG010000305.1:0-3568 GCA_036569625.1 Dermatophilaceae bacterium
ACAGATCTCACGAGCTGACCCCGAGTTCGTCCGTGAACACACGGGATTCGCGATCGGAGGTGTAGCGCCGATCGCCCTTCGCCATCCCATCGAGACCGTGGTCGACGTCTCCCTCAGCCGATATGACCACGTGTTCGCGGCCGCGGGACACCCCCACACAGTCTTCTCGACCTCGTACGACGAGCTGTTGCGCCTCACCGGGGGTCACGCCGCCGAAGTCGCCTGAACGACCGCTGGGCACCCGCTCCGATGCTGTAGCTCACCCGCTCCGATGCCTTGACTCCAGAAGTGAGTACCACAAGGCCATCGCTGCCTCGCCCAGCCCGGGGGCGATGGCTGTGAGAAAAGGGTCGCGTTGGCAGCCGAAACCTCACAGTCATCGCCAACGTGACGTGGTGAACCGGGACCAGCCCAGACCGAGTGGCGTTCAGCCGACGCCGAGGTTCGCGTAGACCTCGAGCGTGGCCAGCGAGCGGTTCATCGTGTAGAAGTGCAGACCCGGCGCGCCCTCGGCCAACAGCCGCTGGGCCAGCTCCGTGGCGATCTGCACCCCCTCCGCACGTATCGCGGCGGGGTCGTCGGCCACCTCCGCCAGTCGCGAGACCACGGCGGCGGGCAACGGCGTCCCGGACAGCTCGGCCATCCGGCGTACCTGCGCGAAGCTCGTGACCGGCATCAGCCCGGGGATGATCGGCAGGTCGCGTCCCCGCGCCACAACCCGGTCGCGCAGCCGCACATAGCTGTCGGCGTCGAAGACGAACTGTGTGATGGCGAACTCAGCCCCGGCATCCGCCTTGCGCACGAGCACGTCGGCGTCCTGGTCCAGGCTCGAGGACTCGGGGTGCTGGTCGGGGAAGGCAGCAACGCCAACGGTGAAGGTGCCAAGCGTCTTGATCAGGGCAACGAGCTCGTCCGCATGGTTGAGTCCCTGGGCGTGGGCGGTCCATGGCATGCCGGCACCCCCGGGTGGGTCTCCGCGCAGGGCAAGGACGTTGCGGACTCCTGCGCCGGCATACTCCCCCACGACCTGACGCAGCTCGGCCACGGACGACCCTACACAGGTCAGGTGAGCCATCGGAGTCAGTGTCGTCTCGCGGGCGATCCGGTCCGTCACCCGGACCGTGCGCGCGCGCGTGGAACCCCCGGCGCCATAGGTAACCGAGACAAAGGCCGGGCGGATGCGTTCCAGATGGCGAATCGCCTCCCACAAGGCCTGCTCGCCCGCATCGTCCTTGGGCGGGAAGAACTCGAAGCTGTATGACGTGCCCTTCTCCCCCAGCATTCGCGGGATTGAACGGGTCAGGTGCTCGGCCTGGGGGAAGGTCGATGCGGTTCCGTGCGCCATACGGCCAGAGTAGGTGACAGCAGACACGTAGGCTCAGGGCATTCACCATCCGGGAGGCCCGTTGTCCAATCCACTGGACACCAGTGATCTGCGCGCCCGCGTGCAGGCAGTCGTCGACGCCGAGCTCTCCACCCAGTCCCAGGTCCTGTCCGAGATCGGCGACGACCTCACCCTCTTGGTCGAGGCGATCAGGGACCTTCTGCAGGGTGGCAAACGCCTCCGCGCGGCCTTCCTGTACTGGGGTTATCGCGCCTGCGGCGGGGCGGACAACGAGGCCGTCATCCGCGCCGCGACCGCGATGGAGCTCTTCCAGGCCGCGGCCCTCCTTCACGACGACGTCATGGACGACAGCGACACCCGACGCGGGATGCCTGCGGCCCACCGGCGCCTGGCCGTTGAACATGCTGCTGCCGGGTGGGGCGGCAGCGGCGACCGTTACGGCGTAGCCGGTGCCATCCTGGCCGGCAACCTGTGCCTGACCTGGAGCGACGAGCTTTTTGCGACCTCGGGGCTGACCATCGCCGAGCTGAACCGAGCCCGCCCGGTGTTCGACCGGATGCGGACACAGCTGATGGGCGGGCAGTTCCTCGATGTCCTCGAGTCCGTCCGCGGCTGGGACGAGCTGAGCACGAACCAACGAATCGCCAGCGCCCGCAGGGTGATTCGATTCAAGAGCGCCAAGTACACCATTGAGCACCCACTGCTGATCGGTGCCGCAGCCGCAGGAGTCAGCGAGCCCGACCGTGCTGCACTGTCGTCCTACGGGCTCGACCTCGGCGAGGCGTTCCAGCTGCGGGACGACGTGCTGGGTGTCTTCGGAGACCCGGCACGAACCGGCAAACCTGCGGGCGACGACCTGCGAGAGGGCAAGCGCACCGTTCTCGTCGCGTTGACGTTGGACCAAGCCGACCCAACCGTGGTCGCCCTGTTCGAGAAGCTGCTGGGCCTTGAAGATCTCGACGAGAGCGGTGTCGACGAGCTTCGCGCCGCGATCACCGCCAGCGGTGCCCTCGAGAGGGTCGAGCTGATGATCCCAGGGCCTCACCGCGTCGGCTCGTGCGGCCGTTCTCTCGACGACCGGACTGACCGACGAGGGCAGGGCGGCGCTGAGCGCCCTCATAGATGTCTCGACTGCCCGCTCCACCTGAGCTGTCCTAGGACCAGTGGGTCGCGAGCCCCCGCAGCGTTCGGCCACGACCAGCGGTCCCTCCTCGGCGCGCACCCGTCGTGTTCACAACGCAGCTTCCATGGCCCGGCGGCGTATTTCGGTCTTGAATCCTGCCCGGAGGGCATCAATGGGCGCGCCTGGCACCGGTAGCGTGTCGTCAGGGGTGAACAGCCAGCGAAGGATCTCGGGGTCACTCATCCGGCCATCGGCGAGCACTGTGAAGGTGCCAGGCAGCTCCGGCAGCGGCCCGCTCTCGTTGACAAACTTGGACGGGACCGCCATGACGTTGCGGGGACCGATCCGGAAGCCGACCAGCTGCCGGTCCTCGAGTAGCTGGCGGATGTCGCTGAGACGCATCCCCAGAAGGTCGCTCAGGTCAGGCACGGTAAGCCACTCACCGACCAGCCGCTCGAGATCGTCGTCTGGCAGTGCAGGGGGAAAGCTCTCGTCAGCCACGGCTCCAGACTCTCACTCTCCGGGCGCAGAGCAAATTACTTGGACGTAAGTCGGGGTGTGGGGTGAGCGCTTCGGGTACCGTTCACATGAGTCACACAAGGTGCGGCGTGCCTCACGCGGCCAACAGCACCTCTTCTGTCCCACCTGACCCGGAGGATGTTCGTGAGCCCCTTCGTAGCTCTGCCACCCGCGATCTCGACCTTGCCGGCCCACGTCAAGCCGCCGGTCGTCGTCCGCCACGCCCATCCCGCTCCCTACGGCTGGCAGGTGCTGACGGTGCGAAACGGCGACACCCTCAGCGACATCGCGATAGCCCACAGAAGCACGGTCGGAGCGCTGGTCGCCCGCAACCGGATTGCCGATGGCGGGGACTTCCTGGCCGTCGGGCGCCGCCTGTGGGTCCCACGCATTAGAGCGGCCCACGTTGCGCCCGCCCGCGTGGCGGCCCGGACGGCGACGCATGTTGTGCGCTCGGGCGACACCCTCGGAGGCATCGCGGCCCACTACCGGGTGAGTCTCTCGATGCTCTACTCGCTGAACAAGATCAGCCGGACGGCATACATCCAGCCGGGACAACGGATCAAGGTGCCGGCACCTGC
>DATCQG010000306.1:0-3752 GCA_036569625.1 Dermatophilaceae bacterium
CCCACACCCCAAAAAAAAGGTGAGAGGAAAAACAAACCCCGAAGGGCA
This sequence comes from Dermatophilaceae bacterium, assembly GCA_036569625.1. Taxonomy (GTDB): domain Bacteria; phylum Actinomycetota; class Actinomycetes; order Actinomycetales; family Dermatophilaceae; genus UBA4719. The sequence goes on from DATCQG010000306.1 coordinate 49, forward strand.
GATTCCAGCCGAGCAGAACGAGTCAAAACACTGACTCAATTCCAATCAACCAAAGAAAAACCCGGTCAACCCAGCAACCCGAAGGCCACAAAACAAACCGAGATCAAACTTGGCATCGATTTTTGGCACGCTGTTGAGTTCTCAAGAATCGGACGCACACCAACACGAAGGCTCACGACCACGCATCGGGGCAACCGTTCAAACTTACCTGACCCACAAGGCCCAGTCAAACCCACCCGAATCCGCAGATCCAGGGTGGTCGAGCAGGGCTTGGCTTGATGGGCCGTGGACGACTTTAGCATCGTTGTGCGGCCACTCCTGACCACTGGAAATTCGTCCTGATCACGACCCCGCCGAGGCCGCAAGCTCAGACCGGAGGCACGCCCCTGCGGCGGTCGCTGAACCGGCGGTCGCGCCGGGAGGCGTACGAAAGCCGGTGCAGCAGCTCGGTTCTCAGCGCGTCGGCCTCGATGATGGCGTCCAGAACGAGATCGGAGGCCAGCCGCTCGAGGTCGACGTCCTGCTCGTACTCGCGACGTCGCTCCTGCACGAACTCCTCGCGCTCGACCGGGTCCTCGATCTCTGCGATCTTGTTGGCATAGACCGCGTTGACCGCAGCCTCAGGGCCCATCACCGCGATCCGTGCCGTCGGCAGCGCGATGGTTGCGTCCGGCCCGAAACCCGGCCCGGCCATCGCATAGAGGCCGGCGCCGTAGGCCTTGCGCACGATGACCGAGACCTGCGGCACCGTTGCCTCCGACACGGCCGTGATCATCTTGGCGCCGTGCCTGATGATGCCGGCCCGCTCGACCTCCGAACCGATCATGAATCCGGGGACGTCGGCCAGGTAGACCAGAGGCAGGGAGAAGGCGTCGCACAGCCAGATGAACCGCGCCGCCTTGTCGGCGCTGTCGACGAACAGCACCCCGCCCTTGACCGCGGAGTTGTTGGCGACGACACCCACAGTCCGGCCTGCCATCCGGCCGAACCCGGTGACCAGCTCCGCGGCATACAGCGGCTTGAGCTCGAAGAAGGAGTCCTGGTCGACGAGCCCGTCGATGACGTCGTGGATGTCGAACGGCTGGCTCTCGATCTCGGGGACCGTCGTGCGGGTCAACGGTTGCGACGGTTCCTCGGGCACGTATGACGGCCCCTCGGCCCGCCAGTTCGAGGGCACGTAGGAGAAGTACAGCTTGGCCAGGTCGATCGCGTCATGGTCGTCGGACGCCAGCAGGTCACCACATCCGGACACGGTGCAGTGCATACGAGCGCCGCCCATGTCCTCGAGAGAGACCTTCTCGCCGACCACCATCTCGGCCATCCGGGGGCTGCCGAGGTACATCGACGCGTTGCCGTCGACCATGATCACGATGTCGGTGAAGGCCGGGATGTAGGCGCCGCCCGCCGCCGAGGGGCCGAACAGGCAGCAGATCTGCGGGACCTTGCCCGAGAGGGCGACCTGGTTGTGGAAAATTCGTCCTGCACCGCGACGGCCGGGGAAGAGGTCGACCTGGTCGGTGATCCGAGCCCCGGCGGAGTCGATGAACCAGAAGATGGGCAGCTCTTCGCGCAGCGCCATCTCGGTGGCACGGATGATCTTCTCGACGGTGCGGGCCCCCCAGGAGCCGGCCTTGACCGTCGGGTCGTTGGCCACGACGATCGCCGGCCGGCCGTCCACAGTCCCTCGGCCGGTGACCACCCCGTCGGCCGGCAGGCCCGCTGACATCGCGTTGGCGAAGCGTCCGTCCTCGACGAAGGAACCGGGGTCGAACAACAAGGAGATGCGATCACGGACATACAGCTTCTGCTGGGACTCCAGCTTGGCCGCGGCCTTGGGCGGGGGCGTCGCCGAGGCAGCATGAGCGGCGTTGAGCCGCCGGCGCACGTCGGCGACCCGGGGGTCGCCGTCCGGGCTCGGGCCGGCGAAGGGCGCCTGCGGCTGGGAGCGGAGGTCCGTCATACCGACATCTCCTGATCGTTGCGTATCGGACACGTATGGATCGAACACAGAGGTCAGGCGCTGGGCAGGCCGAGACCCCGCGCGATAACCATCCGCTGGACCTCGCTCGTACCCTCGCCGATCTCGAGGATCTTGGCATCCCGGTAGAAGCGGGCCACGGGGAACTCCTCCATGAAGCCGTTCCCGCCGAAGATCTGTGTGGCGATCCGGGTCGCCGAGACCGCGGCCTCGGTGGAGTAGAGCTTGGCCACGGCGGCGGCCTGCTTGACCTCCTTGACCGAGCGACGGCCTGCGTGAAGCTCGTCCTTGAGCCAGGCCGCCTTGTAGGTCAGGATGCGGGCCGCCTCGACCATCACGGCCATGTCAGCCACCTGGAACGAGACACCCTGGTTGACCCCGATGGGCCGACCGAAAGCTATCCGTGTCTTTGCGTATTCGGTCGAAGCCTCGAGGCAGGCCTGGGCCAGACCGACCGCGAGCGCGCTGATCGCGATACGGCCGTCGTCCAGGGTCTTGAGGAACTGCTTGTAGCCCGAACCCTGCTCCCCCAGAAGGTTTTCGGCCGGCACGCGGCAGTTGTGGAAGGAGAGGCCATGAGTGTCGGAGGCGTGCCATCCCAGCTTTTCGTAGGGTGCCTCGACGATGAATCCCGTTGTGCCGGAAGGGATCAGGATCGTGCTGATCTGTGCCGAGCCGTCCGGGTTGTCGCCGGTCCGGGCAGTGACCGTCACAACCGAGGTGATGTCGGTGCCGCTGTTGGTGATGAAGGCCTTGGAACCGTTGACCACCCACGAGTCGCCGTCGAGACGCGCCTTGGTCTTGGTGGCACCAGCGTCCGAGCCGGCTTCGGACTCGGTCAGGCCGAAGGCTGCGAGCGCGCGACCCGCCACGAGATCGGGCAGCCACTGCTCCTTCTGCTGCTGGGTGCCATAGGTCAGGATCGGGTTGATGCCGAGGCCGACACCAGCCGACAGCGTGATGCCGATGGACTGGTCCACCCGGCCAAGCTCTTCGATCGCCACGCAGAGGTTGGTGAAGTCGCCGTCGCCCCCGCCGAACTCCTCGGGGACCACCAGTCCGAAGAGCCCGAGGTCACCCATCTTGGGGATCAGGTCGACCGGGAAGTGATGGTCGCGATCCCATCCGGCCACGTACGGCGCCACCTCTGCCTCGGCGAACTCGCGCACCACCGCGCGGAAGTCCTCGTGATCCTTGCTGAGCTCGAACATGGGGATGGGCCTTCCTTGGACGCTGACGGCATTCTTTGGGTCGCTACTTGACGTTGACGTAAACGTAAAGCATCCTGACGGACATGACAAGGGTGGACACGGTGGGCAAAGCACGAACAGCGCACGACGCGAGGACCTGGACGATCGGGCAGCTCGCCGACGAGTTCGCGGTGACGCACCGCACCATCCGGTACTACGAGGATCTCGGCCTCATCTCCCCCCAGCGTCGTTCGACCGTGCGCATCTACCACCGCCGCGACCGCACCCGGCTCAACCTGATCCTGCGCGGCAAGCGGCTCGGCTTCCCGCTCGAGGAGATCCGCACGATCATCGACCTGTATGACGAGCCGCGGGGTCAGGCGAGCCAGCTCAGCTATGTGCTGGACCAGATCCAGGCGCGGCGCGCCGACCTCGAACGCCGCCGAAGCGACATCGAGGACGGGCTCAGGGAGCTCGACGACTTCGAGGGTCGATGCCGGGACGACCTGCAGGCGCTCGGGCTCGGTCGAACGGCG
>DATCQG010000307.1:0-4130 GCA_036569625.1 Dermatophilaceae bacterium
AATCTCGTGCGGGCTCGTTGCGGACTGCGGACGTTCTGACGCTCGCGGAGGCACGGTCGAAGAGGGCTTCGCAGGGCGCTGACCTGCCCAAACGCGGAGTGGGCCCCGTCGGGCTCGAACCGACGACCTACGGATTAAAAGTCCGCAGCTCTACCAACTGAGCTAGAGGCCCGGGGTATGGGGACAACTGTAGGAACCCACACACCGCCGTAGCCTAGTGGGCTTTGGTGCGATGCAAGGAGTTCCAGGCCTCGATGTCGTTGTCGGCCTTGAGCGCTGGCTTCAAAAGGCGGTTAGGGTCCATCCGGGAGTCACCGATTCGAATACCAGTCACAGGGAGACCTGGGCGCCTGCGTGCGCCTGGGCCAGCGCACTGCCGAAGGTGCACGCGGCGAGGGCGTCGAGTGCCGGATTCTCGCTCAGGTGCTCGGTCGCATTGACGGCCAGGAGCACGTTGATAAGCATCCCGTGGGCAACGAAGATCCGCGCCTCGTCGGGACCCTCGCCGGTGCGCTCGAGGTAGAGCCGGAACGCCTCGCTGAGGGTCCACCGGGCGAGCCGCCCGATTTCTGGCTCCGAACCGGCGGCGAACCCGTGCATGAGCAGCAGGAGCAGATTCCGGTCGGACAGGAGCCCGATGTAGGCCCCGCCCATCTCCTGCTTGGCGTTCGGCCCGGGCGCGACCGCGGCGAGGGCGGCGACGACTCGCTGGCTCGCCCGGGAGTAGAGCTCGGCGAACAGCTGCTGCTTACCGCCGAACAGGCGGACCACATACGGCTGTGAGACCCCTGCCTCTCGGGCCACCTGATCGGTGGTGGTCCCGGCGTATCCACCGTTGGCGAAGACGGTCAGCGCCGCTTGCAGGATCTGCTCCCGGCGCTCGTTCGCGGTCATCCGTCGTTCCAGCTCGACACTCACACTTGACATGTTATCAGTCGATGCATACCTTCGGGAAGGTTAGTAATCATCCGATGCATACAGGAGTAGCAATGACCATCACCGCACCTCCCACCCCGGCTCCCCGGACGTCCCGGCACGCCGTCCCGGTCGGCCTGGCCCTCGCGGCGGCATCCCTGCCCATGTTCATGTCCACGCTCGACAATCTCGTCATGACCAGCGCGCTCCCCGTCATCCAGCGTGCGCTGTTCGCGAGCGTCGAGCAGCTGCAGTGGATGATGAACTCCTACACACTCGCATTCGCCACCCTCATGCTCCCCGCGGCAACGCTCGGTGACCGCTGGGGCCGGCGCCGGGTGTTCCTGGTCGGGATCGCGGTCTTCACACTCGCCTCGATGGGCTCGGCCCTGTCCACCACCACCGGAGCTCTTATCGCCGCCCGGGCAGTCCAAGGGGCGGGCGCCGCCGCGATCATGCCGCTGTCCCTGACCCTGCTTGCGGGCGCGGTGCCGGCATCCCGGCGGGCGATGGCCATCGGGGTGTGGGGCGGAGTCTCCGGGCTGGGCGTCGCCCTTGGTCCGGTGATCGGCGGCGCCGTCGTCGACGGATTCTCCTGGCAGGCGATCTTCTGGCTCAACGTGCCCGTCGCGATCGTGGCCATACCGCTGATCCTGCGTGCCCTGCCCGAGTCCCACGGCCGCCGCCAGGCGCTGGACGTCGTCGGTCTCGCCCTCGTCGGGGCGGGAGTGCTGGCCGTGGTCTGGGGCATCGTGCGTGCGGGCGACCTCGGCTGGGGGTCAGTCCCGGTGACCGGGGCGCTCATCGGGGGGGTGACGCTGATCGCCGCGTTCATCCGGCACGAGGGGCGGACGGCGTACCCGCTGGTGCCCCTGGGTCTGTTCCGCTCGCGCAGCTTCTCGGTCGCCAACGTGGCGTCGCTGGCCTTCACCCTCGGGATGTTCGGTGCGGTGTTCCTGCTGGCCCAGTACCTGCAGATCGTGGACGGGTACACCCCGCTCCAGGCCGGCATCCGCACGCTGCCCTGGACCGCCGCGCCGATGATCGTCGCGCCGATCGCGGGACTCCTCGCGCCTCGGGTCGGCGTGCGCGTGCTGCTCGGGTCCGGGCTCACTCTCCAGGCTCTGGGTTTGGCGTGGCTCGCCCTGGAAGTCGGCGGCTCGACCCCCTACACCGATCTCGTGCCTGGCTTCATCATGGCCGGGGTCGGGATGGGGCTGACGTTCGCGCCGAGCGCTACGGCCGTGCTGGCCGACATGTCCCCGGACGACCATGCCACCGCGAGCTCGACCAACTCCACCATCCGGGAGATCGGCGTCGCACTGGGGGTGGCCGTGCTCGTCGCGGTGTTCCGGGCGAACGGTGGCGCTCTCACCCCGGACGGCTACAACTCCGGCCTGCGTGTGGCCATCCTCACCGGCGCGTCCGTCGTGGCCCTCGGCGCACTCTCGACCATCTGGCTCCCCCGCGCCACAGGACGCACCCGCGTGGCTCAGTGAGGTGCGGTCATCCAGACAGCCCGTCCTAGCGCAGGTATCGCCCATCGAGGCCATCACCTGCAGCTGACTCGACTGCAGGTGGTAGTCGTACGCCGAGCTGGCCGCAGGCTCGGCCCGATACCCTTGGCCTCGGCTGCGGAGTTCAAGGAGAGGCCTGATCGTGCGAAAGGCATTGGCTCGTCTGGTGTTACGGCTGGCCCGATGGCGCACGGTCGGTGATGTTCCCCGGTCGGGCATCCTGGTCGGGGCACCTCACACGTCCAACTGGGACTGGGTCGCCATGTTGCTCCTGATGTGGAGCGGCGGCGTCCCCCCGCGAGTGCTGATCAAGGCGGAGATCATGCGTACGCCGCTCGGGCCGCTGCTGCGCGCCAACGGTGGCATCTCCCTGGATCGCCAGAACCCGGGCGCCGTCGTGCGGAAGCTGGTCGCGGAGGCCCGGAGTGGCGACCCGTTCCTGCTGATCATCGCCGCTGAGGGCACCCGCAAGAAGGTTGACTACTGGAAGTCCGGCTTTTATCGGATCGCCAAGCAGTCGGGCCTGCCGATCAGCATGGGCTTCATCGACGGGCCGACCCGGACCATGGGATTCGGCCCGTCCTTGATACCGACCGACGACGTCGTGGCCGACATGGACGTGGTCCGCGCCTTCTACGCGGACAAGCACGGTGTCCATCCGCAGCTGCGGACAGAGCCGCGGCTTCGCGAGGAGGACATCGCCGGGCGAGCCAGCGCATCCTGACCCGTATGCCGTCCCTCGCGTGAGGCACGATGGTGCCCTCATGTTGCTCACTGATCTGATTCCCTCACCACCCGATCCTGACGCCCTGTATGACGCCTTCGAGACCTGGGTGGGCCAGCAGGGGATCACGCTCTATCCGGCGCAGGAAGAAGCCGTCATCGAGATCTTGACGGGGTCGAACGTGATCCTGTCGACGCCCACAGGCTCGGGCAAGACCCTCGTGGCGACCGGCGCGCATTTCGCTGCGCTGGCTCAGGGGAGACGCACCTACTACACGGCGCCAATCAAGGCGCTGGTGTCTGAGAAGTTCTTTGCCCTCTGTGACATCTTCGGCGCGGCCAATGTCGGGATGTTGACCGGCGACGCCTCGGTCAACTCCAAGGCGCCGATCATCTGTTGCACGGCCGAGGTGCTGGCCAACATCGCGCTTCGGGAGGGCGCGGGCGCGGACATCGGCCAGGTCGTCATGGACGAGTTCCACTTCTACGCCGAACCCGACCGGGGCTGGGCGTGGCAGGTGCCGATCCTGGAGCTCCCGCAGGCCCAGTTCATCCTGATGTCAGCGACATTGGGCAACGTCGAGAGGTTCCAGTCCGACCTGACCCGACGTACCGGGCGAACCACGGCCATCGTGTCGTCGGCTGAGCGACCGGTGCCCCTGAGCTACTCCTACGTCATGACGCCGTTGCACGAGACGATCGAGGAGCTGCTGCAAACACACCAGTCCCCTATCTACGTCGTGCATTTCACGCAGGCGTCAGCCCTGGAGCGCGCCCAGGCATTGATGTCTGTCAACGTCTGCACGCGCAAGGAGAAGGATGCAACTCGCCGATCTGATCGGCGCATTCAGGTTCTCGCCGGGATTTGGCAAGACGCTGTCACGGTTGGTACGCCACGGGATCGGCGTCCACCACGCCGGGATGCTTCCCAAGTACCGGCGCCTCGTCGAGCAGCTGGCGCAGGCGGGCCTGCTC
>DATCQG010000308.1:0-4373 GCA_036569625.1 Dermatophilaceae bacterium
GCCACGGCGACCGCCGCTGCGTGGGCGAACCGGTTGCTGGCGCCGATGACGAAGGTGTCGAACGTGTACTTGGGGTTCAGCCGTGCCGCCTCGACCTCAGTGGCTTCGCGGTCGGCGATCTTCGGGCGACTGAACTGACCACCGGAGAAGGTCGCAGTGCTGAAGGTGCTGAACGGTGAGCTCAGGTCGGGAGCGTCGTCCGCTTCCAGCTCGGTCAGGCTGGCCAGGTCCGAGGCGGGGTCGAGATCGGGGTCGGAGTCGTTCTCGGCCCGCAACGACGGGTCGACGGTGACCGCGATGCGCACCTCGGAGCCGAGCTGGCTGGACAGTGCCCCCACAACCTGTTTTCGGACCTTGGTCTCGACGATGTCCTTGGTGAAGTCGTCCGGGACTGCCAGCAGCGCGGTCTGGTCCAGCAGGCCCACAAACTTGGCCTGGTGCAGGAAGGCGCGCTGGCTTGGGGGCAGGCCGTCGGCGTCCAGAGCGGTCAGCGTGTTGTGCCAGATGTGGCCGAAATCAACCTGCCCTTCGGTCACGATTGGAACACCCCAACTCCTTGCCTTGATCATTCGCCCTGGTCCGGTGCGGCTCCAAAGCATCTTATCCACCCTTTCCACAGGGTTATCCACAGACTGTGCATGGCGGTGTGGACGACAACGGGAGCTGTGATGCCTCGCAAGGCAAATCGGCCCTCACGGCAACCCGGACTGGGTCATGAATCTATCGTTGAAACCCAGAAAAAACCCTGTCGTACCACGGCGTGTCTCCCTGACAGGGCTGGCCGCGCGGGTCCAGCATAGGACGTTTTCACACCTTGCGCGAGCAAATGGGAAATCGTCCGAGTTTGACCGTGCCGCACCCACTCCCGTACCTTGAACGAGGCCTGTGTTGACGGCCGTTTTCGCCTGCCCGTGGAACTCTCACACTGCTATTCGTGGCCGCGGGCCTTCGATTGCGGCCGATCATCGTCTCGAACCGACCCGTCGATCCAGCGGACCTGCCTCATTCTGTAACCCGCACCACCTTCAGCGCAGACCGCCGTATGGCTGTGCAGTAACGGAGAACCTCGTGAGCAAGCGCACTTTCCAGCCGAACAACCGTCGCCGGGCCAAGACCCATGGCTTCCGCCTGCGGATGCGCACCCGCGCCGGCCGCGCCATCCTGGCCGCCCGTCGTCACAAGGGTCGCTCCGAACTGTCCGCCTGAGGCTCGACGCGTGCTGCCAGGGCGTCATCGTCTGCGAAGCAGCGCCGATTTCGCCGCAGTCTTCCGCGGGGCACGCAGAGCAGGTGGATCTCGTTCGGGCAGCCGTCTCATGGTGGTCCATGCCAACTCGACCGACGTGCGCGCGGGTCAACCGCCGCGGGTCGGTTTCGTCGTCTCCAAGGCTGTGGGGAACGCGGTTGTGCGAAACCGCACGAAGAGGATCCTGCGGGCCGCGATGAGCGCCCGCATCGGCCAGGTGCCCGACGGCGTCGACGTTGTCGTCAAGGCCAACCCTGAGCTGCCGGGGACGCCGCACGCCCTGGTTGTGCAGGACCTGGACCGATTGCTGGCCACCGTTTTGCGCCGTTGTTCGCAGGAAGGACACTGAAGGTATGCCGTTTGCCTCCGTTCGCTTCCCGCCAGGTCGCTTTCCTTCGGTACACAAGCTCGTGATTGCCCCGGCGATCGCGCTGATCAGGGCCTACCAGCTGATCGTGTCGCCGATGCGACCACCAACTTGCCGGTTCTACCCGTCCTGCTCCTCCTACGCGTTGACTGCCATCGAGCGGTTCGGGCTCGTGCGAGGTTCCTGGCTTGCGACCCGCCGTCTGTTGCGCTGTCACCCGTGGAACCCGGGTGGCGTCGACCACGTACCGGCACCACCTCCACGACAGAGGACTCAATGAACTCGATGTTTGACAAAGTGCTCGGCCCGCTGGAGTGGGTCGTCGCCTGGCTGATGGTCAACTTCCACAAGTTGTTCTCGGCGATCGGGCTGCCGGAGAGCTCCGGGTTCACCTGGGGACTGTCGATCGTTGGCCTCGTCATCGTCATCCGGATCGTCCTGATCCCCTTGTTTGTCAAGCAGATTCACGCATCCCGGCGGATGCAGCTGATCCAGCCGGAGATGCAGAAGATCCAGAAGAAGTACAAGGGCAAGACCGATCCTGAGTCCCGACAGGCGATGACCCAGGAGACGATGGGTCTCTACAAGCGCACAGGCACCAACCCGTTCTCGTCCTGTCTGCCGGTCCTGCTGCAGTCCCCGATCTTCATCGCGCTCTTCCGGGTGCTCAACAACCTTGCCGGCATTGCTGCCGGCACGAAGCCGCCGATTGGCTCTTTGACCCCGGAGGTGGCCAAGCAGGCCAACGCGTCCACGATCTTCGGTGCCCCCTTGTCCGCCACCTTCCAGCACACGCTCACCATCGTGAACAACGTTGCGGTCTCAGCACCATCCGCCCTCACCGTGAAGATCGTCTGTGTGGTGATGATCGTGCTCATGTCGGCCTCGCAGTTCACCAGTATGCGTCAGCTGATGATGAAGAACATGCCGGCGAGCGCCTTGGACAACCCGTTCGCCAAGCAGCAGAAGATCATGATGTATCTGATGCCGTTGATGTTCGTCTTCTCGGGCGTCACCTTCGCCATCGGTGTACTGCTCTACTGGCTGACCACCAACCTCTGGTCGATGGGCCAGCAGTTCTACACCATCCGGCGGATGCCGGCTCCCGGCTCACCCGCCGAGAAGGCCCTCGAGGAACGCCGGCTCAAGAGCGGCAAGGAGCACAAGAAGTTCTCGGTCCCCGGGCTGACCCACGACGATGAGGCCGAAGCCATTCAGGACAGCCCGATCCAAGACACGAAGCCGAAGCCGAAGTCGGGTCAACGCCAACAGCCCAAGCGCAAGAACCGGGCAAGACCGACAATTCAGGGCGAAGGCTCAAAGGCCACGCCTCCACCGCCCCCCGCATCCGCCAACGGTAACGCCAAGGGTGTGAAGCCGCCCGTGGTCAATGACAGCAACGCCAAGGGCCGGAAGCTGCCGCCGACCGCCAACGGTAACGGCAAGGGTGTGAAGCCGCCTGTGGTCAATGACGACAGCGCCAAGGGTTTGAAGCCGCCTGTGGTCAATGACGGCAACCCACAGGGCGTGAAGCCTCCCGTCACCGAGCATTAGGCCTCTGACCTGCGACGATGGCATTCTCGTGACCCTCTCGGGAGCCGCGACAACCTCATACTTCATGGACCGCCCCGGTCCGGCATACAGCACGATCAGGAGACAACAATGAGCAAGCAAGACGTTTCGGCAGTCGTCGAGCAGGACAGTTCCCCGGTCGTGGAAAACCCAGTGGCGGGCAGCGCAGCAGTGGAGTCCGCCGAGGGCACGGCCGCTGAAATTGGCTCCGCCGAGGGCGAATCGGCTGAAGTTGGGTCCGCCGAGGTGGCCACCCCGAAGCCGGCGGCATCGGCCAAAGACACGACCAAGGGCGCCGCGTCGGACGCGTCGGCTGAGGACATGAAGGCTGAGGACGTGCGCGTCAAACCGACGCGCAAGCCGAAGAAGGCATCGGCCAAGAACACGACCTTGGGCAGCGCGATGCCCGCGACGGCTACGGACACGACGGCTACGGACGCGACGGCTACGGACGCGACGGCTACGGACGTGGCAGCTGATGGCGTGGCAGCCGAGGATGCGAAAACTGGGGACGCGCACGCCAGACCGACGCGGAAGCCGACGAAGGCAGCGGCCCTTGTTCGTGAGGGTGAGGTTGCGGCCGACTTCCTCGAGCAGCTCCTGGACATCGCGGACCTCGATGGTGACATCGACGTTGACGTCGACGGTGACCGTGCCGCCGTGGCCATCGTGGACTCCGAAGAGGGTCGCGTCTCGCGCCGGCTGGTGGGACCGGACGGCAAGGTCCTGGAGGCTCTGCAGGAGCTCACGCGACTTGCGGTCCAGTCCGCGACCGGAGAGCGCAGCCGCCTGATGCTCGATGTGGCCGGGCACCGGGCCGAACGTCGCGCCGCCCTGGTGACCATCGCGCAGGGAGTCATCGCCACCGTGAAGGCCTCCGGCGAGAAGCAGCCGATGCAGCCGATGACCGCCTTCGAACGCAAGGTCGTGCACGACGCAGTCTTGGCCTCGGGGCTTGGTTCGGAGTCCGAGGGTGCTGAGCCGCACCGCTTCGTGGTGATCCTGCCCGCGTGAGCTGCAGCTCGGATGAGCTCGTTTCACGTGAAACAGAGCAAGCGCGGGTGGCCCCACCCACACCGGTCGGGGCCGCGCAGGTCTTCGGGGACCGACTGGCACTGGCGGAGCAGTTCACCGCGATCCTGACCGACAGTGGGGTCTCCCACGGTCTGATCGGACCGCGCGAGGTGCC
>DATCQG010000309.1:0-5545 GCA_036569625.1 Dermatophilaceae bacterium
TAATCGGCAGTGATGTCCCCTTCGCACTCACCGGTGGCACCGCCATGGGGTCAGGTCGCGGCGACCAGCTCGTACCCGTGCTCGGGCGGGGCCGCTATCACTGGGTATTCGCACTGAGTGACGTTGGGCTTTCGACCGCCAAGGTGTATGCCGAGTGCGACCGTCTTCGGGCCAGAAGGCGGGTTCCCGAACCCGTGCCGACCGCATCGATGATGACCGCATTGCGGGCTGGTGATGCTGCGTCGCTGGGGCGAGCTCTGATGAACGACCTTCAACCAGCGGCCTTTTCGCTGCAACCAAGGCTCGCCGAGGTGCTGGAGACAGGCATGGAGTTCGGTGCCCTGGGTGGCATCGTCTCGGGATCCGGGCCGACGATCGCCTTCCTGGTCGCCGACACCGAGCGAGGTCTGGACCTTGCGGTGGCGCTGACAGCGTCGGGGGCGGCGCCAGCGGTCACTCGCGCCGTCGGTCCGGTCCACGGGGCGCATGTGATCACGGGACCAGCCGGGCCCCGGAGCAGCTGAGAAGCCATGGTCAATCTCGTGTCGGTCGAGCGCGCTTCGTTGGCGCTTGGCACCACTCACATCCTCGATGGCGTGTCCCTCGGCGTGAGCAGCGACACCCGCGTGGGCGTCGTGGGGCGCAACGGTGGGGGCAAGTCCACCCTGTTGAGAGTTCTTGCCGGGCTCCAGCTCGTGGATGAAGGGCGCATCACCAGGGTCGGGTCGTTGACCGTCGGAATGCTCAGCCAGGTCGACACGCTCGACCCCGAGGCCACTGTTCGCGTGGCGGTGCTCGGCAACCTGCCGGAGCACATCTGGGCCGGCGACCCACGCATCCGCGAGATCCTGGAGGGACTGCTCGGCGGTATCGAGGCCCCCGATGTGGGCGGCCTCGCGGCCATCGTGGGTCCATTGTCAGGCGGTGAGCGTCGCCGGCTGGCGCTCGCGGCGCTCCTGGTCGCCGACCACGAGCTGCTGCTCCTGGACGAGCCCACCAACCATCTTGATGTCGAAGGCGTGGCATGGCTCGCCGACCACCTGGCCAACCGGCGTACGCGCCCCGGCACTGCTGTCGTGACGGTCACCCACGATCGCTGGTTTCTTGACGCGGTGGCCACGACGACTTGGGAGGTCGTTGACGGGCAGGTGAACTCCTACGACGGGGGGTACGCCGCCTACGTGCTGGCCAAAGCCGAGCGGGACCGGGTGGCAACCGTCACGGACGAACGTCGAAGCAACCTGCTGCGCAAGGAGCTGGCCTGGCTGCGCCGCGGTCCGCCCGCGCGTTCGACCAAGCCGAAGTTCCGGATCGATGCGGCCAACGAGCTGATCGCCGACGAGCCGGCAGCCCGTGACGACGTGTCGCTGGTGCGCTTCGCCACCACCCGTCTGGGCAAGGACGTCGTCGACCTCGTTGAAGCAAGCGTGACCCTTGGCGGGCGGCTCCTCCTTGACCATGTGACCTGGCGACTTGCCCCCGGCGAGCGCGTCGGCATCGTCGGGGTAAACGGCTCCGGCAAGTCCACCCTGATGCGGGCGTTCTTCGGAAACGTTGCGCTGGACTCTGGCAAGCGGAAGGTTGGCAAGACGGTATCGATGGCGTACCTGACCCAGGAGGTCCGCGAGCTTGACAAGTTCGCCGACTGGCGGGTGATCGAGGCAATCGAGGACGTCAAGGCGTATACGCGGCTGGGCGACAAGGAGGTCAGCGCGAGCCAGCTGGCAAAGCGACTGGGATTCAGCGGTGGACGTCAGCAGACCCGCGTGAGCGACCTCTCGGGTGGTGAGCGGAGGCGCTTGCAGTTCCTGAGGCTCCTCATGGCCGAGCCAAATGTCCTGATCCTTGACGAGCCGACCAACGACCTGGACATCGAGACGCTGACGTCGATGGAGGACGTGCTCGATGGTTGGGCGGGGACCCTGCTGGTCGTATCCCACGACCGGTACCTGCTCGAACGCATGTGTGACCGGCAGGTGGCCCTGCTGGGCGACGGTGCCGTCCGGGATCTGCCGGGTGGGGTGGAGCAGTACCTCGACCTGCGCCACGCCGCGCGCTTGTCGGCGGCTGCCTCGGGGGCATCGGGAGGCTCCGGTGCCAGTACTTCGCCGAAGGGGTCCGGGCGGTCTGGTCCGTCGGCGGCAGAGCGGCGCGGGGCGAAGAAGGACCTGCTCCGGATCGAGCGGCAGCTGTCCAAGCTCTCCGCACAGGAGGACAGGATCCACCTGCAGATGGCAGCCAAGGCCGCCGATCACACAGCGGTGACCGTGCTCAACGAGAAGCTGCGAGCCATCGTCGACGAACGCGAGACCCTTGAGCTGGAGTGGCTTTCGGTCGCGGAGAACGTCCTCTGACCCCTGGGTCAGACCTCGAACGGCGACCGGGTCAGACCTCGAACGGCGACAGGAGCCGGCGCAGGAAATCGGTGAGGTGGTCCTGTTCCGACCGCGGCAACCGGTCGAGCAGAAGGCGCTCACGCACGAGCAGGTCGGCCATGGCGGAGTCAACGACCGCGCGGCCCTGCGTGGTCAGCGTGACCTTCACGCCTCGCCGGTCGCTGGGGTCGGGACTTCTTGCAACCAGTCCGCGCGCGGTGAGCCGGTCCACCCGGTTGGTCATGGTTCCGCTCGTCACCAACGTCTGGGTCACCAGCTGCCCGGGGGAGAGCTCGTACGGTGCGCCTGCCCGCCTCAGGGCCGAAAGGACGTCGAACTCCCAGCCCTCGAGGCCGTGCTCGGCGAAGGCCGATCCGCGATCGCGGTCGAAGTGGCGGGCGAGCCGGGAAACCCTCGAGAGGATGTGCAGCGGCGCGACATCCAGATCGGGCCGTTCGCGCCGCCAGGCGTCGACGATGCGGTCGACGTCATCTGCTGGGGTGGCGGGCATGGTCGAAAGTCTACTCTCAAGTATCTTGATATCGAGATACATTGGGAGGTTGCCACCGTGGCAGATACCTGGGACCCCGAGCAGTACGTGAAGTTCAGCAGCGACCGACAGCGGCCTTTTGCAGACCTGATTTCGAGGGTGGGTGCCAGCGCCCCCGAAGTGGTGGTTGACCTGGGCTGTGGGCCGGGCTCACTCACCATCTCTCTGGCGAGGCGATGGCCAGACGCGCGCGTCATCGGAGTTGACTCCTCCGTCGAGATGCTCGATCAGACCCGTCGCAACGACCGCGCAGATCGGGTCGAGTGGGTGCGCAGCGACGTCGAGTCCTGGGATCCGGCGCACCTGGGCGCGCCTATCGATGTCATCACCACGAACGCGTTGCTGCAATGGGTTCCCTCCCATCGGGAGCTGATCCCTGGCTGGATCAGGGCGCTTGCGCCCGGTGGGTGGTTCGCCATGCAGGTGCCGGGCAACTTCAACGCGCCTTCACATGCGCTGCTGCGCGAGGTCGCCGCGAGCTCGCCGCGGTCAGCCGAGATCCTCCCACGACTGCGCGGGGGCGAGGCTGTGATCGAGCCCGCCGCGTATGCCGCCCTACTGGCCGGCCTCGACTGTGATGTGGACGCCTGGGAGACCACTTATCAGCACATCCTCGATCCTGCGGGCCAGCAGAGCGCGCCGGTCCTGGAATGGACCAAGGGCACCGCGCTGCTGCCCGTGTTCGACGTGCTCAAGGGTGAGGACGAACGGGCCGACTTCGTTGCGGCATATGGCGATGCGCTGCATCTGGCCTATCCCCGCCAGCCCTTCGGCACGATCTTTGCCTTCCGTCGTATCTTCGCCGTGGCCCACAAGCGGGGGAGGGCCATGTGACGGCAATCGTCGGCGTCTGACAACTGCTGGCGGTCCCTCGGGATCCTTGGTTGGCGATGACTGTGAGGTTTCGGTCCTTATGACGACCGGAACGTCACAGTCATCGCCAACGAAACCTGGCACAACCGGTGCCGCACCAGACCCCTCCAGGTGTTCACCGGCCAGGCCCTATGTTGTCCACGGATAAGGGTCAGGCGACGTCGAGGTGGTGCCGGTCCTTGGCGATGACATCGGGTCGTCCGCCGCGGCGGCGCAGCGCGAGATACGCGCGTTCGACCCGACGGACAAACGCCTCGGGGTCGCGGTGGAGCTGGTGCGGGGTGACTCCGATGACCGTGACCCCGGCGGCGCCGAGCTCGCCATCAGCCATCACGGTGCCGTCCCAGTCCTGGTCGCGGGCATGGTACGTGCGTGAGTGGAGCTGCAGCGCCAGTCCCACTTCGTCGATCCAGGCGTCGGGTGTGGGGAGAATCTGACCGGACGACAACTTGAGGACAGCGTTGGGCATGACCGGGGGCAGGATGGTGCTCGCGGCAAGTGCCCTCAGCAGGTCCACTTCACTAATCGACCAGGCGCCGGCTTGGAATTGCCTGATACCAGCCCGAACAGCAGCGCTGAACCGCACGGGCCCAGCGAGCAGCTCGCCGTACAAGAGATCCTCGCTCGTGATCCGCCGCTGCAGAGCACTGATCGTCAGGGCTCGGGCGTCCTCGTCCCTGCGGCAGATTCGCGCTGCATCAGCGATGCATCGTGCCGCACTGGCAACGGCGATGCCCCGTAGCCTGACCGGCCTGAGGTCGGGACGTTGGGTTCGCCGGATCGTCACGAATCCTGACGAGCGATTGGTCTTGTGCTCGGGGACGAGAAAGGTCAGAAAAGGGTATGTGCTCACCCATGGCGTTGCCACCCCATGCAATCGTGCCCCCACGGGTCCTGTCAGAAGGGCGTCCTGACCGGCGTAGAGGGAACCACCAATCAAGCGCTGATCAGCATCGAGTCGACCGGTGAAGATCGCGACGACCCCAGGCAGGACGAGCTGCCATCGACGGCCGATCGCCCAGCGGATCCGTGCGTTCGTAACACCACCACCCCGAAGCTGTTTGCGTGTGAGAAGGCCGACCTGTTGCTTGGCCAGTACCTGTAAGGGCGCGGGTAGAGCAGTCATCGTCGCATCTTGAAGGCGGCAGGGGGCGTTCGGGCGATAGAGGCAGGACTCTGTGGATGACGGAACCACGGGCTCGGCGGCTGTGGAAAGACTGGCTACGAGCTGGCAACTGCGGGCTATCGCCAAAGGGTCGTTGCCGATGGCTGCGAGATTGTGGTCGCGGAAGCAGCCGAAACCTCACAGCGATCGGCAACGTCTGAGGGCCAACGCGGCGCGGCCAACGTGAGAGGGGCGACGAGAAGGCGCGCCCGGGCGCAGACTTGAGGGGTGTTTCGGAACCGTGCCGATGCCGGGCGCCTGTTGGCCGAGCTGGTCACCAACCGGCTTCGGGATCACGCGCGCTCGGGCCCGGCCGCCCATCCTCTGGTTCTGGGTCTCCCACGCGGCGGTGTCCCTGTCGCAGCGGTGGTGGCACAAGCGCTCGGCGCTCCGCTGGATGTGCTGGTCGTTCGCAAGATCGGCGTGCCGTGGCAGCCCGAGCTGGCGCTGGGTGCCGTCGGCGAGAGCAGCGCGGTTGTTCTCAATGACAGCGTTGTTGCCGCCTCCGGGGTGGGGCATGAGGAGGTAGATGCCCTGATCCGCGAGGCCTCTCAGGCCGTCGAGCAGATCGTCGCCGAGCTT
>DATCQG010000310.1:0-4326 GCA_036569625.1 Dermatophilaceae bacterium
GTTGTTGCACAGCTCCAGACGGCTGGGACCTATGTGGCAGCCACAGTAACTACGGTGGCCGAAGCTGAGGCCGCGGCCAGTTTGGGCGTCGATGGCCTGTGTGTGCAGGGACCCGATGCCGGCGGTCACAGGGCAACTTTCCACGTCGACGACGAGCCGGGGCCCATCCCGCTGGTGGACTTGGTCAAGGCCGTGAGCCGGCGCACAGATACCCCGATCATCGCGGCCGGCGGGATCCACACCGGTGATCAGGTTGCCGCCCTGCTCGAACGTGCCGCCGCAGCGCTCCAGCTCGGCACGGCCTTCCTGCGCTCACCCGAATCCGGAGCCAAACCCGCACACAAGGACGCACTGGTCAGCGAGCAGTTCACGCGCACCGTCGTCACCCGTGTGTTCTCTGGGCGTCCCGCGCGGGCGCTGCTCAATGACTTCATTGCCGAACATGAAGGCCACGCACCGGCGGCCTACCCACAGGTTCACCACCTGACCAGCGGATTGCGAGCCGCCGCCGGCGAGATAGGAAACCCCCAACGCCTCGCCCTCTGGGCAGGTGTTGGGTTCCGGAAGGCCTCGGACGACCCGGCAGCAAAGATACTGCGCGAGATATGGGCCCAGACGCGAACCCTGCACGCCCCCTGACTCGGCGGTTAGCGGCCGGTAGGTACTGGCTCAGGCTGGCTGGCACCGCCCGTAGTCGTTCAGCGGCAGCACTTCCGTACAGGGATCGCCTGTGGTGACCGTTGGTCTGGCCGCCAGTAGCAGCCGCTGATCCCCGGTTGCCGTTCGGTATCTGGGATGTCCCTGCCGGCGCTCATGGGTTCGCCGTTTCGCGTGCAAGGATTCAACGGTGATTAATGATCAGCCGACGGTGGTTGCTGTCAGTCGCGACGGTGACCACCGGTTCAGTAAGCCTCAGACCCGGGAGATCCTTCTGTTGGCCGGGCTGGGCGTGCACGGTGATGCTCACGCCGGGACCACGGTGCAGCACCGCTCACACGTCGCCGCAGATCCGACCCGGCCCAACCTTCGACAGGTGCACCTCATCCACGTCGAGCTGTTCGCTGAGCTTGGTGAGCAGGGTTTCGACGTCCAACCGGGTCAGCTCGGCGAGAACATCACCACCGGGAATCTGGACCTGCTCGCACTGCCCTGCGGCGCGCAACTGCGCATTGGGCCCGAGGCTGTCGTCGAGGTCACCGGGCTGCGCAACCCGTGCTCTCAGATCAATACTTTCCAGCCACGTTTGCTCAACGCTGTTCTTGGACGCGATGGCAACGGCGAGGTGGTGCGCAGGGCCGGGATCATGGGCATGGTGGTAACAGGCGGCCGGGTCATGCCGGGGGATGGCATCGTGGTGCGCCTTCCCGCCGAACCGCACCGCGCACTAGAACGTGTGTGATCCAGCCCGAGATCGAGCCAACCGACCAGGGCCAAACGCGAGATCGCCATCGCGTGGGCCATCGACACCAGCAACCGGCTGATCGCGGGCGGCGTCCCGGACTTCATCATCCCTGCACCTACAACCATGACGAGACCGTGTTGTTCGTCCTCGGCGGATGTGGTCTCCTGTCCAATCAGGGCACCCCCACGAAAAGGAACCAGGATGACGCACCTCACCGCAGGACCTGCATTCCCGGCGGGCACGATCCTCGGCTATCCGCGGATAGGCCGGCGTCGCGAGCTGAAGAAGGCCGTCGAGGCGTTCTGGGCCGGATCGATCACGGCGGACGAGCTCGAGACGCGTGCGGGCGAACTGCGCGCGGCCACGCGCGAGCGCCTCGCCTCGCTCGGTCTCGGTCGCACGGATTCCTCGATCCCGGAGAGCTTCAGCTACTACGACCAGGTCCTGGATGCCGCGGTTACCCTCGGCGTCATCCCCTCTCGGTTCGCGTCAGTGGTCGATGCGAACGGTCGCGTCGACCTCGCCGGCTACTTCACGCTTGCGCGCGGTGAGGGAGACCACGCGCCGCTGGAGATGACCAAGTGGTTCGACTCGAACTACCACTACCTTGTACCGGAAATCGGCCCGGAGACCGAGTTCCGACTCGCCTGCAACCGCCTCGTGCACGAGTTCGAGGAGGCCAGGGCCGCCGGATTCGTCACGCGCCCGGTGATCGTCGGCCCGGCCACGTTCCTGCTGCTGAGCAAGGCGAGCGATGAGGCGCCCGAGGGTTTCCGCCCCCTGAGCCGCGTGAGCGATCTTGTCGCGGCGTATGGCGAGCTCCTGGCACGCCTGGCCGCTGCGGGCGCGCACTGGGTTCAGCTGGACGAGCCGGCCCTCGTCAGCGAGAGCATTGCGGACCCGCGCGAGGACGTACTCGCGGCGGTCGAGGCCGCGTACTCGGCCCTCGGCGGCGCATCCGATCGCCCGCAGCTCTTCGTCGCCGCACCGTACGGCAGCCTGGATGACGCGCTGCCCGTGCTCGCTGCCTCGCCCGTCGAAGCCATCGGGATCGACCTCGTTCGTGGCACGATTCCAACCGGGCTCGACGACGCGACAAGGAAGTCGCTGGCAGCCAAGACCATCGTCGGTGGTGTGATCGACGGCCACAATATCTGGCGTGGTGACCTCGAGGCCGCGTTCGGCGTGCTCACCGAGCTCCTTGTGCTCACGCCCAGGGTCACCGTCTCAACGTCGACCTCGCTGCTGCACCTGCCCCACGACGTCGGCGACGAACCGCTCCTGCCCGACGCCATGACGAGTTGGCTGGCCTTCGCCGACCAGAAGGTCGGGCAAGTCGCGACTCTCGCAACGGGACTTGCCGACGGGCATGAGGCGATCCACGGGGAGCTGAGCGCGGCCTCTGCTGCTCTGGCTGGACGCCGGTCGGCTCCGGGCGTGCGCGATGGCGCCGTACGTGCGCGCGCCGAGGCCCTGACTGCAGAGGACTTCTCCCGTGGCGCGTATGCGGATCGCCTCGCCGCGCAGGAGGCGGCTCTTGACCTGCCTCTCCTGCCCACCACGACGATCGGCTCTTTCCCACAGACCGGCGACATCCGTCGAAGCCGCGCACAGCTGGCCCGGCACGTCCTGAGTGAAGCAGAGTACGTCGATCTCATGCAGGCCGAGATCAAGCGCGTTGTCGACCTGCAGGAGGAGATCGGCCTGGACGTCCTCGTGCACGGCGAGCCCGAACGCAACGATATGGTGCAGTACTTTGCCGAGCACCTGGACGGCTTCACCGTCACCAAGAACGGCTGGGTGCAGTCCTATGGAACCCGGTGCACACGCCCGTCGATCCTCTGGGGTGACGTGTCCCGACCCAAGCCGATCACGGTCGACTGGTCAAGGTATGCGCAGAGCCTGACCGCCAAACCAGTCAAGGGCATGCTGACGGGCCCCGTGACGATCCTGGCGTGGTCGTTCGTGCGCGATGACCAGCCACTCGGCGAGACGGCGCGCCAGGTTGCGTTCGCCCTGCGTGACGAGATCGCGGACCTCGAGACCGCGGGCATCCGCATCGTGCAGGTGGACGAGCCCGCCCTGCGCGAACTGCTGCCGCTCAAGCGGAAAGACCACGCAGGCTACCTGGACTGGTCGGTCGGCTCCTTCCGCCTGGCCACCTCGGGGGTGCGTGACGAGACGCAGATCCACACACACCTGTGCTATTCGGAGTTCGGCGTCGTCATCGACGCGATCCGCAACCTGGATGCCGACGTCACAAGCATCGAGGCCGCCCGCTCACGCATGGACGTCATCGCAGACATTCGGGCAAGCGACTTCGACCACGGCATCGGACCGGGCGTCTACGACATCCACTCGCCGCGCGTGCCAAGCGTCGCCGAAGTCACCAAGCTCCTGGAGACGGCACTCGCGTCGATCCCCGCACGCCAGCTCTGGGTCAACCCCGACTGCGGCCTGAAGACCCGCGGCTACGCCGAGACCCTCGCATCGCTACAGAACATACTTGCCGCCACGCGCGCCGTCCGCGAAAGGCTCGCGCCGTCCGCCTGATGAGGCTCTCCCGGCATCGATGCGCGGCATCCTCACGGGCGGGGCACGTTACGCAGGTTCGAGCGGGCCATCGCCATGACCTCACCCATCCCGCCGCCAAGGATCTCCTTGCTCATCGCGGTCGTGAACCCGGCGATCTGCTTGCCGGTGATCTTCGGTGGCAAAGCAAGCGCGCGCGGGTCGGTGACCAGGTCGACGAGCGCGGGGCCCGGCTGCGCCAACGCGTCCCGCAGGGCTGCCCGGACGTCCGTGGGCTTCTCGATCCTCACGGCGTGGATGCCAACCGCGCTGGCCACAGCCGCGTAGTCAATCTTCGGGGAGTCCGTCGCGAAGCTTGGCAGTCCTTCAACAAGCATCTCCAGGCGCACCAT
>DATCQG010000311.1:0-1979 GCA_036569625.1 Dermatophilaceae bacterium
CTCAAGGGGCCGCAGGCGTTCGAGCTCGGGATCGCCGACGCGCTCTTCGAGCCGGTCACCTTCCTGGAGGACTCCCTGGCCTGGGCCGCCGAGATCATCACCGGCGTGATCGTGGTGGACCGCCCTGCGATCGACCGCGACGAGGCCAGATGGGAAGGCGCTGTCGCGGCAGCGAAGGGCTTGGTCAAGGCCAAGACCGGTGGCGCTGCGCCCGCGCCGCTGCGTGCCCTCCAGCTCGTATCCGCGGCTCACACCGTCATGCGCGAAGAGGCTTACGCTGCGGAGGACGCCACGCTCGCGGACCTGCTGATGGGGGACGAGCTGAGGAGCAGCCTCTACGCCTTCGACCTCGTGCAGAAACGGGCCAAGCGTCCTGCGGGGGCGCCCGACCGCTCACTAGCCCGCCCGGTCACCAAGGTCGGGATCGTCGGCGCGGGGCTGATGGCTAGCCAGCTGGCCATGCTCTTCGCTCAGCGGCTCGAGGTCCCGATCGTGATGACCGACCTCGACCAGGGGCACATCGACAAGGGCGTGGGCTACGTCGGTGCCGAGATCGACAAGCTGCTCGCCAAAGGTCGGATAGGACCCGACCGTGCCAACCGCCTCAAGGCACTCGTTCGCGGTTCCACGAGCAAGGACGACTTTGCCGATGCCGACTTTGTCATCGAAGCGGTGTTCGAGGACCTTGCTGTCAAGAAGCAGGTGTTCGCTGAAGTCGAAGCAGTCGTCGGTGCCGGCTGCGTGCTGGCGACCAACACGTCCTCGCTCCCGATCACCGAGATGGCCGCGGACCTGGAGAACCCCGAGCGGGTCGTGGGCTTCCACTTCTTCAACCCGGTCGCGGTCATGCCCTTGCTGGAGATCATCAAGGGCAAGAAGACCGACGACGCCAGCCTCGCGACGGCCTTTGCCACGGGGGCGTTGCTCAAGAAGACGACGATCCTGGTCAACGACTCACCCTCCTTCATCGCCAACCGGCTGCTGGGACGGTTCATGGGCGAGGTCGGCCGCATCGTCGACGAAGGCACACCGCTGGAGGTCGCCGATCGAGCTTTCGCCGGGGTCGCACCGATGCCCCCGTTCGTCCTCCTCGGTCTGGTCGGCCCGGCGATCGCGTTGCACAACAACCAGAGCCTTCACGGCGCGTTCCCCGATCGGTTCTATGTCTCCGAGAGCCTGCGCCGTCTGGTTGCCGCCGGAAAGCGCGGGTTCTATGTCTACCCCGAGGGGAAGCCGGTCCTCGACCCTGAGGTCGTATCCCTGATGGAGGTCCCCACCGAACCGGTGGTCCTGGACTCCGGTCAGGTCCGCGAACAGGTGCTCTCGGCGCTGGCCCAAGAGGCCAGGCTGATGCTCGACGAAGGCGTGGTCGCGGCCCCGATGGACATCGACCTCGCCATGATTACCGGTGCCGGGTTCCCCTTCTGGAACGGCGGGCTCACCCCGCTCCTCGATCGCACCGGCATCTCCGAGAAGGTCACCGGAAGACGGTTCCTGCCTGCGGGCGTTGCCAGCGTCCCGGCCTGAGCCGCTTCGTCGCTCAGCCGGACGCCGTGCCGGCGGCGGGCCGGGCCAGGTGCCACGTTTGGCCTGAAGACGGCCCCAGTCCGGCGGCGGGCCGGGCCAGGTGCCACGTTTGGCCTGAAGACGGCCCGGCGGCCACGCACCTGCCCAAGGTTTGTTCACAGGAGGGTGGCGGCCATCCCCTGCCGGATGAATTGTGCGAAGTCGTCGAGCGACCAGCCTTGTCGGATCACCAATAGCTCGTAGATCTCGGGAGTGGTGTAGGTGAAGAGGACGTCGCGCGCGTGATCGCGCGTGATGCCCTCGCGCAAGTGGCCACCTCTGGCAAGGGCTTCGGCGTTGTGCGTCATTCGCGCCAACCGCTGGTCGTCGAGCTCTTGCTTCAGCGACGCCATCTCCGCGTCGGTTGCTGCCGCGGTACGGACCAACAACAGGATCGGAGCTGCGCGCGGTGC
>DATCQG010000312.1:0-9365 GCA_036569625.1 Dermatophilaceae bacterium
CAGCGGGGAGCTGCCGGGCAGCGCGCCGGGCAGGGCAACGATGTGGCTGAGCCGCGACAGCGGGAAGGTCCACCACGGCGAGACGATCGCCCAGAGGACGGCGGAGAAGCCAAAGCTGAAGCCCATCAAGGAGATCGGGTCACGTTCGCGTTGGCCGTGCTCGCCCATGAGGTAGTAGCAGGCCAACGCTGCTCCGGCTCCGAGAGCGCTGATCAAGCCGACGGGGTCGAGGGTCATGCCCTTCCAGAACTGGGCCACCATCGCCAGACCGGTCAGCGCGAACGCCAGACCCAGCCAGAGCCTGGACCTCACCGGCTGCTTCTGCACGAACCGCACCCACAACGCCACCATCAGTGGAGCGGTGTACTCGAACAGCAGGGCGATGCCGACCGGCATCCGCTGGAGCGCAACGAAATACAGCCATTGCACCATCGCGATGCCCGTGACTCCGTAGAGCGCCAGGAAGCCCAGCTCACGCCTCCCGACGCGAAGGGCGGCCGGGGTTCTCAGAGCGGTGATCCCCAGCAGGATCAACGCTGTTCCGGCGCTGCGCACGGAGACCAGCTGCAGTGAGGAGATTCCGTTCAGCAGGGCGACCTTGCTGACGTTGCCGTTGACCGCGAACAGCACGGCTGCTCCAACGGCCAGGAGGATCCCGGTCGATGCGCGAGGCTTGGTCATGGTGGGCTGGTGGCGGGCTCGGATCGTTCGGACCGGTCGGCCAGCTCGGCGCGAACGTGCGCAACCATGCCCCGACAGGCGCGCTCCACCACAGTCAGGCATCGGTCGAAGTCGTCGCCGTCCCCGAAGTAGGGGTCGTCGACCTCGAGGGTGCCGGCGTCAACCGCGCTCGGGTCGAACTCACGCAGAAGCCGCACCTTCGCCGACGCGTCGGCATCGGCAGCCCAGCGCCGCAGATCATGACGGTGTCCCAGGTCCGCCACCACGATCAGGTCCCTGTCGCTGAACCACTCGGGTCGGAACTCCCGCGCGCGGTGGTGAGTGCCGTCATACCCATGGTCTTTGAGGGCACGCACGGTGCGCGGGTCGGCGGCGTCACCCTCGTGCCAGCCGCCGGTGCCCGCGGAGTCAACGACAACCTGGTCGCCAAGGCCGGCGGACCGGAGCATCGAGGCCAGGATGACCTCGCCCATCGGCGACCGGCAGATGTTGCCAGAGCAGATGACGCAGACGCGGTATGTCGGGTCGGTGGGCACGTGCCCATTGAACAGCACTGCTCCGGCCCGCCTCATAGTCCCATCAGGGCATAGCCGCGATTCGTCCCAGCGGCAAGAATGACCTGACGGGTTGTCGATTCCGGCTCGGCCGGTTCGTCGTCACAGTGTCAGAGCCCTTCAACCACAGGAGTACACCATGGCTCAGTACGTCGTCCTGATCTACGAAAACGAGTCCGACTACGCGAACGCCGCGCCCGAGGTCTATGGCCAGGTCATGGACGCGCACAACCGCTTCGCCGCGCAGGTCGTGGAGCGCGGCGGCAAGCTCGCTGGTGGCAACGCTCTCCAGGGAACCGACACGGCGACCTCGATCCGTGGCGATGTCGTCACCGATGGTCCGTTCGTGGAGACCAAGGAGGCGCTCGGCGGCTTCTACCTGCTCGAGGCCGACGATCTCGACCAGGCGATCACCATGGCCAAGATGGTCCCGGCCCGGTTCGGCGGGGTCGAGGTCCGGCCCGTCATGGTGCTCCCGGAGGCCTGACCTCGGGGTGGCCACGTCCGACGAGGTCAAGCGTGCGCTCGCTGCTGCGCACCGTCACGAGTGGGCCAGGGTGCTCGCCGCGACGGTGCGCGTGGCTGGTGACATCGACCTGGCCCAGGAGTGCGCGCAGGATGCCTACGTCAGCGCTCTCGAGACGTGGCGTCGCGACGGCATACCGCGTAGCCCTGGTGCATGGCTGACCACCACCGCCCGGCGCAAGGCACTGGACTCCCACCGCCGTGCTGCTGCCCTGCGCGCCAGGATTCCCCTGCTCATCGAACCCGGCGGCATCCCCGGCCTGAGCGGGATCAATGGCGGATCGCCCTCTCCCGAAACGCAGCTCACCGAGATGGATGACATACTCGACGACCGCCTTCGGCTCGTCTTCACCTGCTGTCACCCGGCTCTCGCCCGGGAGGCGCAGGTCGCGCTGACGCTGCGGCTGGTCTGCGGTCTGACCACGGAGCAGATCGCGCACGCTTTCCTGGTCAGCGAGTCGACCATGGCGGCGCGGGTCACCCGGGCGAAGAAGAAGATCTCGGGCGCGCGGATCCCCTACCGGGTGCCGGACTCCCACGAGCTCCCCGAGCGGCTCGACGCCGTGCTGACCGCGGTGCACCTCGTCTTCACTGCTGGTCACACGGCCCCCACGGGTGACACCTTGGTGCGGCCCGATCTCGTGGATCGGGCGATCGAGCTGTGCACGGTGCTGGTCGAGCTGATGCCGGACGAACGCGAGGTCCGCGGGCTGTTGGCGCTGCTCCTGGTCACCGATGCCCGACGGGCCACCCGGGTGGACGAGGCGGGCCACCTCGTGCTGCTCGAGGATCAGGACCGGTCGCGATGGGATCACGCGGCGATCGAACAAGGCCGGGCCATGGTGCTCGAGGCGTTGCGCGGTGGTCGCCCCGGCCGGTTCGTCATCCAGGCTGCGATCGCTGCCCTGCATGCCGAGGCGCCAAGCTTTGCCGAGACGGACTGGGCCCAGATCGTCGACCTCTACGACCTTCTGCTGGCGACCTGGCCGTCACCCGTCGTCGCGCTCAATCGCGTTGTGGCGGTGGGCTTTCGCTCCGGCCCGGAGGCGGGTCTCCTTGAGCTCGACCGGCTGGAGGCAGGGGCGGGGCAGGCACTGTCGACCTATCACTACCTTCCCGCGACACGTGCCGACCTCCTGCGAAGGCTCGGCCGCGACCAGGCGGCCGCGGCGTCATACCGTAGGGCATTGGCGCTGGCCGAGAACGAGGTCGAGCGAGTCTTCCTGCAAGGTCGGCTGAGCACCCTCTCTACTCCGTGATCTTCCTTCTTGACGACAGCGGCTCTCTATATTAGCGTTGTGGCTATGAACAGTAGCCACCTTCCAGAGACCCAGTTCCTCGATCTTCCCGGCGGGCGTCTGGCCTACGACGTCACCGGCCCCGACCACGCGCCGCTGGTCCTTTGCGTCGCGGGCATGGGCGACGTCCGCCAGGCCTTCCGCTTTGTCGCACCTGTGCTGGCCGAGGCCGGCTACCGGGTCGCCCGGATGGACCAGCGGGGGCACGGGGAGTCGACCTCGGGGTGGTCCGGCTACGGCAGTCCCGCGACCGGCGAGGACATGCTCGCGCTGGTCCGCCACCTGGGCGGCCCGGCAGCCATCATTGGCCACTCATCATCAGCTGCGGCAGCGGTCTGGGCTGCGGCCGAGGAACCCGTGCTGGTCAGCGCCCTCGTCCTGATCGGCCCTTTCGCCCGCCAGCGTGAGCTACCGACGCTGGTCCGACTCGCTTTCGCGGCGGTCACCAGCCGGGCCGCGATCTGGAGCCGGGTCTACTACCCCACGATGTACAAGGCGCCCAAGCCCGCCGACTTCGCTGCGTACGTGCGAGCCCTGCAGGCCAACCTGCGCGAGGGTGGCCGGATGGCGGCAACCCGTGGGGCGATGGGTCGCCAGGTCGAGTGCTACAGCCGCGTTGCCGAGGTGGGCTGCCCGGTGCGGATCGTCATGGGCACCAGGGACCCCGACTTCCCGGACCCTGCTGCCGACGCGGAATACGCCAGGCAGCTGTTCGGGGCCCACGTCGAGACGACCGTGGCGATGATCGACGGGGCCGGGCACTACCCGCACGCCGAGCTTCCCGAGGCCACCGCGTCGGTGGTCCTGCCGTTCCTGGCCGACGTGGTCCATGCCTAGGGCAGGCCTGTCCACCGGGTCCGTGGTCGACGCGGCGGTCGATCTGGTCGACGAGCAGGGATGGGCCGCCCTGACGCTGGCCGCGGTGGCGATCCGCACCGGGGTGGCCGCGCCGTCGCTCTACAAACATGTGCGCAGCCTGGATGCGTTGCAGCAGAAGGTCTCTGCTCGTGCGACGGCCGAGCTGGCGCAGACCCTCACTCGTTCTGTCGCCGGTCGCTCAGGTGAGGAGGCACTTCGATGCCTCGCTGATGCCTATCGCGACTACGCGTTGGCTCACCCCGGCCGCTACCCGTTGACCCAGCGCGTTCCTGATCCCGGGGACCCCGAGCACGTGGCAGCAGGCGAGCAGGCGGTGCAGGCCGTATTCGCCGCGCTGCGCGGCTACGGACTGGAAGGCGACGAGGCGATCCACGCCACCCGGGTCGCCCGGAGCGCGCTGCACGGCTTCGTCAGCCTGGAGATCGACGGTGGGTTCGCGTTGCGGCAGGACGTTGGTCAGTCGTTCGAGCGGCTCGTCTCAGCCCTGCACGTCAGTCTCGCGGCGTGGAACCCGGCTGCGAGAGGTCGATGACAGTGTCGAACCGCTCGAGACCGTCCGGGCGATGGCTGACCATGATCACCGACCGCCCCGTCGCAGAGCGGGTGAGGTCGCCCAGGACCGCGTCTGCTGTTGCATGGTCGAGGTGAGCCACCGGCTCGTCGAGCAGAAGTACCGGCCGCGCTGAAACCAGGCCCCGGGCTAGGCCCAGCCGTGCCCGCTCTCCGCCGGAGACACCGCGGCCGTCCGCCCCGATCACGGTGTCGAGCCCGTCAGCCAGCTCGGCGAACCACTGACCCAGACCCGCCCGGCCCATGGCCTCGACGAGATCAGCATCGGGCGCCCCCGGCCGGGCCAGCCCGAGGTTCGCGCGCAGGGTGGAGGCAAACAGGTGGGGTTCGTCGTCAAGGACTGCGAAGGCCGCTCGCGCCTGGCCGAGCTCGAGCGCCAGAGCATCCTGGTCGCCCAAGCGGTAGGCGCCATCGGTGGGGTCGAGCGCTCGAGCCAGCACCGCGAGAAGGGTGGACTTCCCGCAGCCGTTCGGACCAGTGATCGCGAGCCGCGTGCCCGGCTCGACGCTGAGGTTGACCGGTCCGACCTGTGGCGCGGTTCCGGCCCACGCAGCCGTGAGCTCGCTCACGGAGATGAGCGACGGCATACCGGCTTTGCTGTCCAGATGGTCGGCCCCACGGGCCCCAACTGCCGGTTCCTGGTCGAGCAGGGTCCGCAGCCGGGCGGCGCTGGCCCGGGAGCGGGCCAGCGCGCGCATGGCGTCGGGCAGGGTTGAGAATGCTTCGCCGAGCGCGATCGGCGTCAGGACCAGGAGCGCGACGACCGGGGTCGAGATCGTCGTCCCGATGCCCGGCAGGACCACGGCCGTCATGGCGATCGTTCCGGCCGCCGTCAGCAAGAGCAGGAGCCCCGCGGCCGCGGCGCGACCATGGCTCTGGCGCGCGGCTGCCCGGCGAAGGTCCTGATGAGCGGTGGCCAACCAGCTCCGCGCTCGGCCCTGGGCCCCGATCGCCTGGAGCTCGCTGGCATTCCCGGACACCAGGGCGGTGACCCGGGCGACCTCCGCACGTGCGGCTAGGAGGGTCTGTTGCGAGTGGGACTCAAGTCGCCAGCCGAGGGCAAAGACGCCCGCCGTGACAGCCACCATGGCGGCGATCACCAGGCCGGCCATGGGCTCAAGAGCTGTGGCGACGATCGTTGTCAGGGCGCTGGCGACGAGCACCGACAGGACTGGGACGGTGACCCTGACCTGCGCGTCGACGACGTCACTGAGGTCGTCGACGATCCCGGTGAGCAGGTCGGCGCGGCCTCGACGGCCAAGTCGTGCAGGAGTGAGCGGGATCAGCCGTTGGTATGCCGTGGTGCGCCGCTGTGCGAGGTCGGCGAGGGCGACGTCGTGGGAACGCAGGCGCTCCCAGTAGCGAAAGACCGGCCGGGCCATGCCAAAGGTGCGCACGGCCACGATCGCCGTGAGCAGCAGGAGAATCGGGGGGCGCTCGCTGGCCCGGACGATGAGCCATCCCGACGTGGCGGTCAGGGCAATGCCCGAGGCGGTCGCGATACCGCCGAGGAACCCGGCGCCGAGGACTGCCCGGACCGCGCGAATCCCCGGCACGGTGTCGACAGAGGCTGTACGGCGGTCGGCGGTCGTCACGACAGGACCTCGTTGAGATTCGCCTCGGGAGCCAGAGCGACTTCGACGTTCTTGCCGGCAAGGGCTAGCAGCTCGGGCCGGTGGGAGACGGCAACGACGATGCGCTCCCCGGCCAGCCTCCGGATCAGGTTGTGCGTCAAGGCTGCTGACGCGACATCCAGGTGTGCGGTCGGCTCATCGAGCAGGATCAGCGGGCGCGTTGAGAGGGCGGCCCGGGCCAGGGTGAGCCGCGCCCGCTGGCCGGCCGACAGCCCGAACCCGTCGTCGCCGAGCCGGGTCTCAAGACCCTGCGTGAGGGCCGCGACCGTGCTTTCGAGGCCGACCTCGCGCAAGACTTCCCAGAGCGCGTCATCGGTGCTGTCGTTGCCAAGGGTCAGGTTGTCTCTCACCGTCCCCGGCGCCAGGAAGGGTCGTTGGCTGACCAGATGTGAAGGGTGTGCGATGACTGTGCCAGCGCTCGGCGTGCGGAGTCCCGCCAGAAGCTCCAGCAGGGTCGACTTGCCGGCGCCCGATGGACCGGTCACGACCGTCAGCCCGACGCCGAGATCGAAGGAGAGGTCGCGCAGGACGTCTGTGGTCGCGCCCGGGTAGCGGTAACCCAAACCCTCGACCACCACCCACGTCCCACTCCCGACGGACGTCTCAAGCCCCATCGACGTCTCAAGCCCCACTGGACACCGCTTCGGCACCGAATCGGGGGTCTGGACGGCCTCAAACGGTGCCGCGTGGGTGTTCGGTCGGGAAGTGGTGGGGTGGAGCTCGGAAAGGACGTCGCCCAGGGCCTCGGCTCCGTCGGCGGCCGAGTGGAACTCTGCTCCCACCCGGCGGATCGGCCAGTAGGCCTCCGGCGCCAGGAGTATGGCCAGCATCCCGGTGTAGAGCGGCATCGAGCCATTGGCCAGGCGGATGCCCACGGTCACGGCGACCAGAGCCACGGACAGCGAGGCCAGGAGCTCGAGCGCCGCAGAGCTCATGAAGGCCAGACGAAGCGTCCGCATCGTGGCGAGTCGGTGTCGAAGACTCACCGCCCCGATCGTCTCCACCTGGGCCTCGGCGCGACCGTATGACGCCAGGGTCGGGAGGCCTCGCATCACATCGAGGAAGTGGCCGGACAGGGCCGACAGCGAACGCCACCGGCGCTGGGTGGACTCCTGCGTCGTGTGTCCGATGAGAGCTGCAAAGACGGGCAACAGCGGGATGGTGAGCGCGACAATCAGGGCGCTGGGCCAGTCGATGAACGCCAGCGCGACGATAGCAAGGAAGGGGAGAAAGGCTGCTGACACAAGCGCTGGGAGGAAGCGCGCGACATACGGCTCGATGGATGTCATTCCTTGTGCGGCAAGGGTCTGCGCGCGTCCGGTCTCGGGACGCGCGTCTGCATCCCGCTCGAGCCAGGCACCGATGAGGGACTCCCGCAGGATGGTCGACACCCGCATCCCTGCCCAGGTACCGACCAGCTCACTCGCCACCGCAAGCAGTGCGCGCAGGGTGAACAGGGCCACGAGCCACAGTCCGGGCGTCACGACCTCGCGACCTTCGACCACGGCGACGACCAGGCTGGTCAGGGCAAACGCGAGCCCGATCGTCGCAAGACCTTGCCCAACGCCGATGGCCCCGAGTGTGAGCACCGGCCGTCGCGTTGCAGGGACCTCGGTGAGCAGGCGGGGGTCGAACGGCCGCATCAGTGAAGGGCGCCCACGGTGGTCGCCGGGATGTGCTGGGTGCCGATCCGCCTGCGGAAGGTCCAGTAGGTCCACGACGTGTAGAGCAACACGATAGGAGTGAAGATCGCGGCCACCCAGGTCATGATCGTGAGGGTGTATGACGTGCTGCTCGCGTTCGTCGCGGTGAGCGAGAAGGCCGCGTTGGTCGAGGACGGCATCACGTCGGGGAAGAGCGCCAGGAACAGGGTCGCCACGGCGGCCGCGATCGCGACAAATGTCCCGACGAAGGCCCATCCCTCACGATCGCGGAACGCGGCGAACAACCCTGCCAGCAAGGCGACTGCGGCCACGGCCGCGGCGATCCATGAGCCGATCGAGCCGGTCGAAACGTTGATGGTGACGAGCAGGACAACTGCCAGCACCGCCGCTGCCGCACCGACCTTGACCGCCAGCGCTCGCGCCTCGATCCGGATATCACCCTCGGTCTTGAGCGCGATGAAGATCGCACCGTGGGTGAGGAAGAGCGCCACGGTGGTCAGCCCGCCGATCAGCCCGACCGGGTTGAGGAGGGTGAACAGGTTCCCGGTGTACTCCTTGGCGGCGTTGATCGGCAGGCCCATCACGACGTTGGTCAGGGCGACTCCCCAGAGCAGGGCCGGGAAGGCGGAGCCGAGGAAGATGGCGATGTCCCAGCGTTTGCGCCAGGTCGGGTCATCCACCTTGCCCCGGTAGTCGAAGCCCAGGGCGCGCACGATCAGCGCGACCAGGATGATCAGCAGGGGCAGGTAGAAGCCGCTGAACATGGTGGCGTACCAGTGCGGGAAGGCCGCGAACGTCGCACCGCCGGCCGTGAGCAGCCAGACCTCGTTGCCGTCCCAGACCGGGCCAATCGTGTTCAGCAGCACTCGCTTTCGGGCTTCGCCCTGTTCGCCCCGGCCGAGGACCGGCATCAGCATGCCGACTCCGAAGTCGAAGCCTTCGAGGACGAAGTAGCCGGTCCACAGGACGGCGATCAGGATGAACCAGACGGTGGTGAGCTCCATGATGTCTCTGCTCTCAGTAGGCGAAGACGAGGGGCGCGTCCTCGTCCCGGTCGGCGGCGTCCACGGGCTCTTCGAAGGCCGGCGCACCGACCACGATGGCCCGGAGGAGCAGCTTCATCTCGATGACGGCCAGGACGGCATACAGCAGGGTGAGGGTGATCAGCGAGGTCCACACCTCGCCGGCGGACACGTTCGGGGAGACTCCGTGGGATGTTGTCATGACGCCGAAGACGATCCACGGCTGACGGCCCGCTTCGGTGAAGATCCAGCCAAAGCTGTTGGCGAACAACGGAAGCAGCGGGGTGGCCAGTGCTGCCCAGACCCACACTCTGTGGCCGGGGATCCGGTCCCGACGAGTTGACCACAGGACGGCGATGGCAATCAGCGCACCCACGATCCCGAGCCCCATCATCAGCCGGAACGACCAGTAGGCGAGCGGGATGGTCGGGGTGTAGCTGTCGGCGAACACCCGGGACGTGGCGTCCGCGCCATACTGCTTCTCATACGCGGCCTTGAGCTCGTTGATGCCCTTGACCGAGCCGTCGAAGCGTCCGGT
>DATCQG010000313.1:0-2516 GCA_036569625.1 Dermatophilaceae bacterium
CTGCGCAGCCTCGACC
Organism: Dermatophilaceae bacterium; assembly: GCA_036569625.1. Lineage (GTDB taxonomy): Bacteria > Actinomycetota > Actinomycetes > Actinomycetales > Dermatophilaceae > UBA4719. Next base: position 17 of record DATCQG010000313.1, read on the forward strand.
CAGCCAACGTCGACCCACAGGGCAGCCAGCCCCCGGGCCCAAGCCACCCTCGCGCGGATTCTGGCGTCAGATACCCCGGGACCCACCACGACGCTGCCGGACAACACCGGGTGGACGCGGCGTCCCCGCCGGCGGTGGGTGGTTGCCGGGGCGGCACTAGTCGCTGTGGGTGCACTGATCGCGGCTCCCGCCATGCTCAAAGGCAAGGCCGCCGTGATCGGGCCCCGACCGCTCGGTGGTAACACCGAGTTCGCCTCGTGGTCCCCCACAACGAAGGTCATCACGCCAGCCGAGGCAGCCCTGGCAGGCAAAAGGTGCAAGGCCGAACAACTGCATTACATCAACACCGCCACCGCGCGAAAGGTTGTTGGCTCCTCGCAAATCCGACTCGTCGACCACCGGGGCGCCTGGACCATGGTGTATCTCGGAGGTGGCGTACAGCCAGGTTACGAGGTCATCTGCCTGAACGAGTACGACAGTCATGGCGCCATTCGAGACGGCGGGGGGACCGCCCGATCCGGAGGCCCTGGGCTATCAGCGGTCGCGTCAAACACCATAGCGCCCATCACCGGAGTCGGCTTTGGTACCCAAAGCGGCGCCACCTGGTGCGTCGCCGGACAAGTCGGCTCAGACGTGGTCTCCGTCGTCATCAACACCATCGAGCATGGTCCTGTCGAGGCCACAATCCAGAATGGATACTTTGCCGCCTGGTGGCCCGGGCCCGCGACCAGCCTGGGCATCGGCAAAGGCCCGACCCCCGTCGGGCCCACTTACACGCTGACGCTGAAGGACGGCACCATCAGGGCCAACATCCCGCAAGAGCAGCTTCAGCCGCAACGGAAGTGACCGCGGTGGAACAGGCCCTGTGACCTCAGTTGGTCCGGGGGACGTGATCTTCGGCAAGGCCTGGCGCCAAGTCAGAGCATGAGTGTGCTGATCACCATTGCTATTGCTATTGCCATTGCCATTGGCGGCTCCTCACTGCGCCCAGTTCCTCCGCGGGAAAGTGATTGGGCTCAGGCGAGAAGTAGCGCAGCACGCTGCCAACCGCAAATGCGAAGACATGTGCCACCCAGGCCACTGCTATCCGGCTGAAGGCACTCGGATCGCTTCGATCAGTGCGCTGTCAAGCACGACCGCGCGCCAACAGCGGCATAGAAAGTGAGTCCCGATAGACGAACGACCACTGGGGCACAACGGCAGTGCGCCGGCACCCAGCGTCGGCGTCCGCAAGGGATGGTCGACCGGCGCGGTTTGCTTATCAGGGGTCGACGGCGATCGGTGTCAGTATCGCCGTCGACCCACACCCATCTCAGTCGGCCTCGGCAACCTTCTTGAGTCCGTCGAGCATTCCCTGCCAGTTCTGCGAGAACCGCTCTGCCTGCTCCTCGCTCTCGCAGCCGTCCTGGGTGAGCGAGACGGCCGTGCCGTCGCCAGCCTGAGACAGCTCGTAGCGGAGAGTGTGGTAGTTCTCGGCCACGTCGTCATCACCGGTCAGCGGACTGTAGTGGGTGACCTTGAGGAGCCGGCCCGGCTCAGCCGCGAGCACCTGACCCTTGTCCTGGTATGGCCTGCCCTCCCACTCGCCAGACCAAGTGATCGGGCTGCCCGGCTGCCAGTCGGTCTCAACGCGCGATCCCATCATGTACTGGGCGACCTGGTCTGGGTCGGTCATTGCGGTCCACACCCGCTCGGGCGGGGCGGCTACCTCTGTGCGGGCGGTTGCCTCGAATCCGGCCATTGTGACCTCCTCGGTTGTCAGGACTGACGCCATCAGAGACTGACCGCATAGTCAAGGCCGTGCACGCATGCCCGCCAAGATCGCTACGTCGCGCGCATGCCGTAATCGGCCGGTAGGGAACCGCCTGCGGCGACCGCACCAGCGGGTCGGGCTCTGCTCGCATCGCGCTCACGATCACCGCAAAGGATCGGCCTGTGGGACGGCCCAAGTGGGGAATCGGCTGCTGAGCTGGCGATGCGATAGTGGCTGGCATGAGTGGTTTTGTGCCTGGTCTCAAGCTGTGCCGCAGCTTCTATGAGGAGGTGGTGGCCCCGGCAGTGGGGGTTCCGCATGGGGCCGCCCTCCTCGGGGCGGGCTCCGATGTCCTGGGATACGACACCGAGCGTTCTACCGATCACGACTGGGGCCCGCGATGTCAGTTGTTTGTCCAAGCCTCGGACCTCGACGGGGCGCGTTCTCGGATTCTCACCGCGCTTCCGAAGGCTTACGGGGGACGGCTCCGCGCGATTGGCCGCGATGGGGAACCCCTTGAGCCACACGTGGTCATCGCGACCTTGCCGGCGTGGCTAGAAGGGGAATTCGGGTGGGACCTGGGCGAACGCAAGTTTACGGTGGTGGATTGGCTTCTCATCCCTCAGACACGACTCCTGGGCATCACCCAAGGGGTTGTCTTCGCGGATCCCGATGGCGACCTCGGACGCCTTCGTCGACGGCTGGCCTGGTTCCACGACGCAGTGTGGTGGTGGCTGTGGGCCTGCC
>DATCQG010000314.1:0-12355 GCA_036569625.1 Dermatophilaceae bacterium
ACCAGGCGGTGTACGCGCCGAACTCCGAGGGCCGTCCTTTCTCGGACCTGACCGGTCCGGTGGAGGACAGCTGGGAGTCCGACGGCCCGATGGTGCGTTCGGCCTACGAGCTGCATGCCGAGGACGACGATTTCGGTCAGGCCGGAACGTTGGTCCGTGACGTCTGGAACGACGCACAGCGCGCTGAGTTCGTCGACACCGTCGCCGGGCACCTGCTCGGTGGCGTGAAGGGCGAGGTGCTCCTCAAGGCCTTCGAGTACTGGAAGAGCGTCGACGCCGATACCGGCAAGCAGATCGAGGAGAAGGTCCGCGGAGCAGGCGGAGCCTGATCAGCCGAGCCATCAATGAGCGGTATGGCGCGCGCTTGCCTGAGTGCGCGTCATACGCGCGCGCCCGGACAGAGAAATCCACCTAGGTGAGGGCCATCGGCCACGTTCGGCCTGAAGATGGCCCTCGACAGGTCCAGATCGGGGCCGTCTGCCACGTTTGGCCTGAAGATGGCCCTCGACAGGTGGGGGCGTGGAAGCTCAGGCCGGGCGGATCACGAACGCCAGGCCGTCGATGCGCGCCCGTGCCTCGCCGTCCGTGGCAATCTGCTCCCCCACTCGGGTCGCCAACGCCTGGACCTGCGCCTGGTCGAGTCCTGGACGCAGCCTCAGCACGACCCTGAGAATGCCGGCGCCGGCGGGATCGCCCTCCTCGCCGAAGCATTCGATCACATCTGCCTCGTTGGCCGTTGCTCGCGAAAGCGTCTGTGCCACAAAGGGATCGGTATGCGCGGGAAGCCACTCACGCTGTTGGGCCAGGGCCCAAACCATGCTCGGTCGCAACACCTGTGGGTGTTCCGAACCGACGTCGAGCAGCAGCACGTCACAGCGCTCGGTCACCGCTGCCTGAGCCGCCCTGGCGCTGGTGACCGGCGAGGGGCGGGCGTCGGGATCCCAGGCTCGCAACGCAGTCACGCTGCTGAATACCGGAAGGGCACGTTGCCCGTCCTGCGACGTCAGGGTCGCCATGGCCATGTCGGCTGATCTCGGCTCCTTCAGCTCATCCGGGTCACCGGCTGAAGGGGCGGCCACGACAGGGACGATCAACCGTGCACTGGCGACGGCTGCGAGCAGGCCGACCTGGTCCCGGCCGTCAGTGAGCGCTGCGCTCAGGTCGGGGTCAGCCTCGCCGGTGTCGTTGTCGAACCCGGTGCCGGTCAGCACACGTGTGTGCCGTATGGGCACCGCCACAGCCGACTCGTCCGCCAGCCCACGATCGAGCGCGTCCTCACGGGGTCGCGGCGCGTCATTCACGAAGGGTCGTTGGGGGCTCATAGGGCTTGGCTGAGCCAACCCGTGCTTCGCACTCCACCTCGACGAGCATCTCCTCATCGAGCAGGCCGGCGACCAGAACCATCGTCGCCGCCGGGCGCACGTCCGCGAACCGCTCCCCGTGAACCTTGCCGACGGCGACGCAGTCAGCCCTGTTGACGACGTACACACGGGTCCGGATGACGTCACCCGGCGTGCCGCCAAGTTCGGCGAGCGCGCCAAGAAGGTTGTCCAGGGCCACACCCATCTGCGCAGCCGCATCGCCCGGATGCTGGATCGTGCCGTTCACGACCGCCGTGCATCCCGAGACGGCGATGTGGTCGCCGGTGCGGATCGCGCGGGAGTATCCGAACTCGTCCTCCCACGGACCACCGCTCGAGTGACGCCAGCGTTGCGGCGAGGCGTTGGTCACGGCCGGCCGGCCACGTCGAGTGCTTCCGGCAGGGTGAAGGCGTGTCTGTAGAGGGCGGATCCGACGATCGCACCTTCGACCCCAGCGGCGACCAAGCCGCGGATCGCCTCAAGATCTGCGAGCGTCGACACCCCACCGGAGGCAACCACGGGTCGGTCGGTGCGCTCACACACCTGCCGCAGCAGCTCCAGGTTGGGACCGTTGAGCATGCCGTCCTTGTTCACGTCGGTCACCACGTAACGGGCGCACCCCTCAGCGTCGAGCCGCTCGAGGGTCTCCCAGAGGTCGCCCCCCTCCTGGGTCCAGCCGCGAGCCGCCAGCTTTGTCCCACGTACGTCGAGACCGATGGCGACGCGGTCGCCGTACTCGGTGATGGCGCGGGCTGTCCAGTCGGGGTCTTCCAGTGCTGCCGTCCCGAGATTGACCCGGCGGGCCCCGGTTGCCAACGCAGCTTCGAGGCTCTCGGCGTCACGGATGCCGCCTGACATCTCGACCGAGATGTCCAGGCGACCGACGATGTCGGCAAGCAGCTCACGGTTGGAGCCTCGCCCGAAGGCGGCGTCCAGATCGACCAGGTGAATCCACTCCGCACCCTGCTCCTGCCATACGCTGGCCGCTTGCCAGGGGTCACCGAAATGTCCACCGCTGCCTGCAACGCCCTGGACGAGCTGGACCGCCTGCCCACCCGCGACGTCCACGGCTGGAAGGAGCAAAAGCCGGGTGGCCGAAGCAACGACTGCGGATTCCCTTGCGGTCACAGCGTGGCCACCCAGTTCCCGAGCAGCTGGGCCCCGGCGTCCCCGGACTTCTCGGGGTGGAACTGAGTGGCCACCAATGGTCCGTTCTCGACGGCTGCCACGAACGGGGCCCCGTGCTCGGACCAGCTCACCTTGGGTGTCATCACGGCCATACTTCCTTCCGGTTCCAGCTGCCAGGTCAGTGCTGCGTAGGAGTGCACGAAGTAGAAGCGCTCGTCCTCGACCCCTGACAGGAGTCGGGAGCCTTCGGCGGCTCTGACGTTCGACCATCCCATGTGCGGAACGATCGGGGCCGGCAGTCGCTCGACAACCCCGGGCCACTCGGCCAGACCATGCTCTTCGACGCCCACACTGGGTTCAGCTGATCCGTCGAACAATACCTGCATCCCCACACAGACGCCCATCACCGGCCGGCCGCCGGCAAGCCGGACGTCGATCAGGCGAGGTCCGTCCACAGCCCGCAGCCCGCGCATACAGGCATGGAAGTTGCCAACGCCCGGCACGAAGAGGCCGTCAGCCTCAAGGACAGTGCGATGGTCCGCGCTCAGCTCGACGCTGGCGCCGACCCGTTCGAGCATGCGCAGTGCGGAACGCACGTTGCCGCTGCCGTAGTCCAGCACCACCACCCTCGCGGTCATCTAGTCCCCCTCCAGCTCAGCGCCGTGCAACGCCTGGTCATGGACCACTCTTTCGAACCTCGCAACATGCCGTTCGGAGGGCTCGACCAGGGTCGAGCCCCGCGAAGCCGCCGCGTCCCGGGCACCATCCAGCAGATCGGACCCCGGCAGGGACAGCAGCGCCAACAGCTGGCGCAGCACACCTTGGGCATCTCCTCTTCCATCGACGAGCAGGTCCAGTACGCCGCGACGAGCTGCCCCTTCACGGGCACCGGCGGCAGCCGTCAGGTCGGCCGGGCGTCCAGTCGCCAGGCGCCGCGGCCGCACGACGCCCTGTCCCGGGGACCAGACGAACCACCTCTGGATGGCGCGCCATCCAGAGGGTTGGACCGTGATCACGGCGTTCCCGTCGACCGCGAAAAGGCCTATGGCAGAACGCAGACGGGAGGCCACGGGCCGCCCGGCAAGCGCCTTGAGGGTGTCGTCGTAGGGTGGCATCGCGCGAGAGGGCCCGGCCGGAAGAACGGCCGTCCAGCCATCCAGAGGCACGATGTGAACGGGCACCAGACCACGCCTGGCCCAGGTCGCCACGGCGTCCGGCTCGCCTCGCAGCAGCAGCATTCCACGCCCTTGCCGGGCAGAGTGCCACGGCGCGGTCACGGGATTGGTGCGGTCACGGGACTAGAGACTGCCCTTCGCGCTCGGAATGCCCTTGACGCGCGGGTCCATCGCAACGGCAGCGCGCAGAGCCCGCGCCACCGCCTTGAACTGCGCCTCGACGATGTGATGGGGGTCGCGTCCCGACAGGACCCGCACATGCAGGGCAATGCCTGCGTGCAGGGCGAAGCTCTCCAGCACATGGCGGGTCAGCGACCCGACGTAGTTGTGGCCGATCATCACGAAGGCCTGGCCCTCGGGCTCACCGGTGTGGACGACATACGGACGGCCGGCCACGTCAACCACCGCCTGCACGAGAGCCTCGTCCAGGGGAACCGTCGCATCGCCGAAGCGGGAGATGCCTCGCTTGTCACCAATGGCTTCTCTGAACGCATCGCCGAGCACGATCGCCACGTCCTCAACGGTGTGGTGGGCGTCGACGTCGACGTCGCCTGTGGCCTGGATGCGCAGGTCGATCAGCGAGTGCCTGGCCAGGCTGGCCAGCATGTGGTCGTAGAAGCGCACACCGGTGCTGATCTGCGACTCGCCACTGCCGTCGAGGTTGAGCTCGACCTCGACCGTGCTCTCGTTCGTCGACCGCCTGATGTGCGCGGTTCGAGGCGCGGCGGATTGATCCGTGGCGTGTGCTGCGTCGTACTGCTGCGTGGCCTGGTCGGTCATGCGGACTGCTCCTGCCGGTGGGTCGGGGCGAGGCGACGCATCGCCCCCAGGAATGCCTCGGTCTCCTGGGGCGTCCCTGCTGTCACCCGAAGATAGTGGGCCAGCCCCACATCGCGTAGCAGGATGCCCTGATTGAGCAAGGTCGCCCATGTGAGCTGTTCGTCCTCGAGCCCGCCGAAGAGCACGAAGTTGGCGTCGCTCGGCACCGGGTCCAGACCCATCTCGGCGAGGTCGGCCACGATGCGGTCGCGCTGGGTCTTGAGGTTCTCAACCGTCGCCAGGAGGGTCTCCGCGTGCGCCAGGGCCGCACGCGCGATCGCTTGTGTGGGGGACGAGAGGTGGTAGGGCAACCGGACCAGCCTCAGCGCCGCGGCGAGCTCGGGGGCGGCTGCGAGGTAGCCCAGACGGCCGCCGGCCAAAGCGAAGGCCTTGCTCATGGTGCGGGTCACCACGAGCCGCTCGCGGCCCTCGAGCAGCGTCAGGGCGCTTGGCGTGCCGGCGCGGGCGAACTCGGCGTACGCCTCGTCCACGACCACGATCGCCCGCGGTGCCGCGTTATAGATCGCCTCGACCACGTCGAGCCCCAACGCCGTGCCGGTCGGGTTGTTCGGCGAACAGAGGAACACGATGTTCGGCTCGTGCGCGGTGACCTGCGCGACGGCAGAAGTGACATCAAGGTCAAAGGCGCCTGCGCCCACGACGCCGCGCAGCCCATCGACCCATCTGGTGCCAACGGTCCCGGTGATGATCGGGTGCATCGAGTACGCCGGCGTGAAACCGAGTGCGACCCGATCGGGGCCACCGAAGGCCTGGAGGAGGTGCAGCAGCACCTCGTTGGACCCGTTGCCGGCCCACACCTGCTCGGCCGTCACCGAAACCCCGCTGGTGCGAGTGAGATAGGCCGCCAGGTCCTCGCGGAGCCGGAGGAACTCGCGGTCCGGGTAGCGGTTCAGACCGGACGCCACCTCGGCCACCGAGCTGACGATGGCGTCGACGACATCCTGCGGCACGGCATACGAGTTCTCGTTGGTGTTCAACGGAAAAGGCACGTCCAGCTGAGGCGCGCCGTAGGCCGTCCGACCCTGCAGGTCAGGGCGCAGCAGATCGTTCACGGGGCTGCTCATGCTCAGCCCTCATCAGCGAAGGGTGCGTCGTCACTGAAACGTGCAACCACGGCCTCGCCATGAGCCGGGAGGTCCTCGGCACCAGCCAGCGTGACCACCTGATGCGCGACATCTCGCAGAGCGGCCTGGGTGTAGTCCACGACGTGGACGCCACGCAGGAACGACTGCACGGACAGCCCGCTGCTGTGGGCTGCCGATCCTCCGGTGGGCAGCACGTGGTTGGAGCCAGCGCAGTAGTCGCCCAGGCTCACTGGCGCGAAGGCTCCCACGAAGATCGCCCCGGCGTTGCGAATCCGCAGGGCCACAGCGCGCGGATCGCGGGTGTGGATCTCCAGGTGCTCGGCGGCATACGCGTTGACGACCGTGATGCCGGCCTCGAGGTCGTCGACCAGGACGACACCTGACTGCCGGCCGGCGAGCGCCGCAGCGACCCGCTCGGTGTGCTTGGTCGCGGCCACGCGCCGGACCAGCGCGGCTTCGACGCGGTGGGCGAGGTCCTCGCTGTCGGTGACGAGCACTGATGCCGCGAGCGTGTCGTGCTCGGCCTGACTGATCAGGTCCGCGGCGACGTGCTCGGGGTCGGCGCTGTCGTCGGCCAGTACGGCGATCTCGGTCGGGCCGGCCTCGGCGTCGATGCCGATGACGCCTTTCAGCAGGCGCTTGGCCGCGGCAACATAGATGTTGCCCGGGCCGGTCACCATGGTGACCGGTTCACAGATCACGGCGCCGGCATTCGGATTGCCATCGACGTCGGATTCGCTTGCGCCGTAGGCAAACATGGCGATCGCCTGGGCGCCGCCGACGGCGTAGACCTCTTCGACTCCGAGCAGCTCGCAGGCAGCCAGGATCGTGGGGCTGGGATAGCCGGCAAAAGCCCCGGCATTGTCCCGCTGTGGCGGACTGGTCACGGCGATCGAGACCACACCCGCGATCTGGGCGGGGACGACGTTCATGACGACGCTGCTGGGGTAGACCGCAACCCCGCCGGGGACGTAGAGGCCGACCCGGTCGACCGGCAACCAGCGCTCGGTGACGGTTCCGCCGGGCACCACGCCCGTGGTCGTGTCGGTCCTGCGTTGGTCCCGGTGAACGATGCGTGCCCGCCGGATGGCCTCATCGAGCGCCGCGCGGACCTCGGGGTCGAGGCGCTCAAGGGCCACCGTCAGGACTGCGGCAGGCACCCGCAGCTGCTCGGGTCGGACCCCATCGAAGCGCTCCCCCAGGTCACGAAGGGCGTCGGCCCCACGATGGCGCACGTCCTCACAGATCGGTCGCACCACCGACAACGCTGCCTCAACGTCGAACTCGGCCCGGGGCAGCACCTCACGAAGGGATCGTGCGTCCAGCGCACGGCCCCGCAGATCGATCCAGGAGATCACCACCCCAGTTTAGGTTGTCGCGCGCGCCGCCCCTGCGTCTGTCCAGCCCCCGGCGGATAATGCGACCGTGATGCCTGCCACCTTCCGATCCAGCAACGCGTTGATCAGCGTGGACGGGGTGGGAGGGCTGGTACGCCTCGCGATCGTGGTGGTCGTATGCGCGGGCCTCGCCGCGCTCATCAACCGTTGGGGACGCCTCGGGCATGGCCGCGACGACCTGCTTGCCGCTCTGAGGGCCTGCCTCCAGCTCGGCGTGGTGGGGCTGCTGATCCTCGCCGTGCTGGGGTCGTGGTGGCTCACGATGGGTTTCATCGCGTTGATGCTGTCGGTGGCCTCGGTCACGGCTGGCAGGCGCCTGACCCCCCTGGGGGCCTGGTGGCTCGCGACCGCTCCTGTCGTTCTTGCTGCCGTCCCCGTGGCTGGCGGACTCATGGTCAGTGGGCTGATCCCGCACAAACCCATCGCCGTCGTGCCGATCGTTGGCATCCTCATCGGCGGCGCCATGACGGCGACGACACTGGCCGGCAGGCGCTCCCTCGACGCCCTGCGAACCCGCCATGGGGAGTACGAGGCTGCGTTGTCGATCGGCCTGCTGCCTCGCGACTCGGCTCTGCTGGTTGCTCGAGAAGACGCCGCGCTGGCCCTCGTTCCTGGCCTCGACCAGACTCGAACCGTCGGTCTGGTGACCCTCCCCGGGGCCTTCGTTGGGATGCTTCTGGGTGGCGCCTCGCCGCTGCAGGCCGCCGCCGTCCAGCTTGTCGTTCTGGTGGCGCTGCTGCTCGTGCAGTCCATCGCCGTGCTCGTGACCGTCGAGCTGGTGGCGCGCGGAAGCTTCGGCACCCGCCAGGCTGAGGCCAGGAACTAGCCTTGCCCGCATGCTGACGATCGCGGACATCGACCGGGCGCGTTCCCTCATCGAGGGCCACGTCCGGCGAACACCCGTGATCTCGGTCGAGGGGGCGTTTTTCGACCTCGACGAGCCCGTTCTCCTCAAGCTCGAGATGCTGCAGCATGCCGGCTCATTCAAACCTCGTGGTGCGTTCAACCGCATCCTGGGCGCCGCGGAGTCGGGCCCCTTGCCCGCAGACGGTGTGATCGCGGCCTCGGGCGGGAACCACGGCCTGGCCGTCGCCCACGTGGCCCGGCAGCTCGGCATACCGGCCCACATCTTCGTTCCGGAGGCAACGTCCGGGTTCAAGGTCGCGCGAATCCGCGCTCTGGGCGCCACCGTCACCGTGACGGGCGCGATGTATGCCGATGCGTACGACGCGTGCCTGCGTCACGCTGCGATGTCGGGGGCGCTCTTCGTGCATGCCTACGACCAGCCCGAGGTCGTCGCCGGGCAAGGGACAGTGGGCCTGGAGCTGATGACTCAGGCAGACATCGACACCGTGCTGGTCGCGGTCGGCGGCGGTGGGCTGGCCGCGGGAGTCCGGCTCGGTATCGGCCCGGAGGTGAGGCTCGTTGCCGTTGAGCCCGAACGGATCCCGACGCTTCACGCGGCCCTTGCTGCCGGCCGTCCGGTCGACGTCGAGGTGGGAGGTGTTGCCGCTGACGCGCTGGGCGCTCGACGCATCGGCAACCTGGCCTTCGAGGTGCTCGCGGCATCTCAGGTGCAGAGCGTCCTGGTCACCGAGAGTGCCATCGTCCAGACCCGGCGGCGGCTGTGGGACAGGCTGCAGCTCGTATCCGAGCATGGCGGAGCCACGGCGGCTGCTGCGCTGCTCAGCGGCGCCTACGCCCCCGAAGCCGGTGAACGTGTGGCCGTCGTCATCTGCGGGGCGAACACCGATCCATCGGATCTGGTGGCCCGACGCAACGTCACTCAGCCCTTGACGTAGGAGAACTTCTCGGACACGCGCCCGTCACGGAGCCGCAGGACGTCCACTCCCCGGACGTGGCCCTCGGAACCATCGCCGTTGGTCCAGGTGAACCGCCATCGGACCAGGGCCCTGTCACCGGACACCAAGGTCTCCTCGTCGGTGAACTTCGGGTCCACGGTGCCGCCGAAGAGCTGCTCCCAAACCGCTCGCACCGCCTTCTGACCCTCATGGCGCTGGCCATCGGGTGCCGGTCCGGTCGACTCGAAGACGCAGTCCTGCGTCATGCGCGCCATGATCGCGTCGACGTCGCCGGACCCGAACGCGGCCGAGAACCTGGTCAGGGCAGCGTGGTTGGGGCCCCAGCCCGAGTCTCGACCGAAGCCTGCCAGAAGATCCGAGGCGGGTCCGCCTGCACCGGACTGGCGGGGACCAATAGCACCGGCACCGCGGTACAACGCCTCCCGTTCGGCAAACCATGCTCCGACCTCGGTCACGAGCTGCGGGTCCATCGAGGTGTCCCCTCCGGTCGCAGCGGCCAGGTCCCAGCCATGGATCAGGTGGTCGGCGCAGAGCTGTCGGACGTACTCCCCCATGTCCTCCTCGCCGTAGGACAGCTGAACCCGGCCCCCACCCGGGACGATCTCGTCAACAGTGACAGCAGCCTCTGCTGATGCCGCCCGAGCCCTCTCGAGAGGGTTGTCGCCCAGCACGTCGCCGTCGAACTGGCTGCCGACCTCCTCGATGGTCTTGCCGCGTAGGAGAGGAGCCGTCCAGAGCTCCTCTCCGACCACATGGTTCACCAGGTCGCGCACCGACCACTCCGCGCACGGTGTCGGGTCGTCCCACTGGTCGTCCTTGATTGCCACAACTCGCGCGGCCCAGTGCTCGACAGCCCGCCGATGCAACGTATTGAGCTCCATCTCATCCTCCATCCGATCGTGAACTCATCCAGTCTTGCCTCCAGCCGTCATACCCGCCAGACCCTCAGGCCTTGTCCTCACCGGAGAGCCAAAGCCTCACAGAAGTCCCGCTCCCAGCGTGAGCCTGGCCTGTCCCAGCCACCAGTCAAGGTCCCGTTGCTCTCGCGCCCGCACAACGGGATCCGGATGTTCCGCCGCATCAAGGGCTTTGTTCCACCCAAGCCACACCAAGGCACTGAGCAGGGACAACCGCATCGCGATCTCGTCGTATGCCGGACCTGCCACCGCCGCGTAGTCGGCGATGATCTGCTCCCGGGACGCGTCGACAACCGACGAGCAGCCGGCCACGAACCTGGCAATGTCCAGTGCACCCGGCGCGGCCGCCGGCATCGCCCAGTCGAGAAGGATCAGCTCTCCGTCCCTGACTGCCATGTTGACCGTCGCGAGATCGCCGTGAACCAGGGTCGTCGGCCGGGCCTGAAGCGCTTCGGCAAGAGGCTGCGGATCAGCGAGCATCGCGAAGACCGGCTCGACGACATCTGCCGGAACGATCTCCCCGAAGACCTCCCATCCGTGAATCACGATTGCTGCCAAGGGGTTCGTCGAGCCCACGAAGGGCGCCATCCGATCGGGGGCGAACAGCGAGAGGAGGTCAGGCAACGGGGTCAAGTCCTCGGGGACCGCACCCAGGAACGAACGATGTAGTGCGGCCACGCTGGTCAGGATCGAAGCACATCGGTCGCGCGTGACGCGGTCCTGCCAGGTGAGCACCGAGTCGCCGAGATCCCGCATCACGATGACCGTCTCGTCGCCTTGGACCCAACCGTCGACGACCGCGTGGCCTACTCCTGCTGGCAACAGGTCAAGGATGCCCCGCGACCAGATGATGTACTCACGGCCGACCACGTCGCCCAGCGCGGCCATCAGCAGATCCGTTTCGGGCGAGAACCTCTTGACGATCAGGCGACGGCCATCGGCAAGTGTCAGACGCTCCAGAAGGGCACCGGACTTGCCCTCGTGATCTGTCATCCGAACGCGTTCGACAGCGTCGTCCAGATACTCACCGGTCATGGTCATTCACCGCCTCGGTCAGAGGCTAAACCGATCCCGCGGCTTTGACCTCCGTCAGACTGCAAGCTCGCGGTGGTCGGGCCTCAGCCATCGAACGGATCAGCTGACGCCGACCTGGTCCATCAGGAAGGCCAGCTCCCACGCGTACTGCTTCCACGCGTCGTACCGTCCGCTCTTGCCACCGTGCCCGGCGACCATCTCGATCTTGAACAGGATGGGTCGCTGCGCCAGATCGTTGGTCACGGTCTCGCGCAGGCGGGCCACCCACTTGGCCGGCTCGACGAAGTAGACACGGATGTCATTGAGGCTCGTCGTTGCCAAGATGGCCGGATAGTCAACTGCCGCAATGTTTTCGTAGGGTGTGTAGCCCTTCATGCATCGGTAGATGTCCGCGTTGTGAAGGGGGTCACCCCACTCCTCCCACTCCGGCACCGTCAACGGCAGCGACGGGTCGAGGATCGTGGTGAGCGCGTCGACGAACGGCACCGCCGCGTGGATCGCCCTGAATCGTCCCGGCGCAAGGTTGGCCACCGCACCTATGAGCAGGCCGCCAGCCGAACCACCTTCTGCCACAAGTCGATCCGGCGCCACCCACCCAGAGCTCACGAGATGGTCTGCGCACGCGACGAAGTCGGTGAAGGTGTTCATCTTGTGCTCCATCTTGCCGGTGTCATACCACTGGCGGCCCATCTCCCCACCCCCGCGGACGTGAGCGATGGCATAGACGAATCCCCGATCCAGCAATGACAGACGGGCCACCGAGAAGTACGGGTCGATGCAGATCTCGTAGGCGCCGTAGCCATAGATAAGCCCTGGAGCGGTGCCGTCTGCAGTCACGTCGCGGCGATGGACCAGAGAGATCGGCACCTGCGTCCCATCCGCTGCGGTGGCCCACACACGACGCTGGGTGTAGTCGGTCGCCTCGTACCCGCCAAGCACCGGCTGTGTCTTGAGCACGGCGTACTCACCGGTCACCAGGTCATAGTCCAGGATCGTCTTGGGAGTCACCATCGACTCGAACTCGATCTGCACCGTCGAGCTGTCGTACTCAGGGTTGTTTCCGGTGCCAACGGAGTACAGCGGCTCATCGAAGGCGAGATCGTGTGCGGTGCCGAAGCCCGACCCGAGTGAGGGATCGCGCGGAATGACCCGCAACGCCGTGAGCCCATCGCTGCGCAGCGACACCACGGCGTGGGACGCGAATGCCTCGACGCCGAGGACACGCTCCGAGGGCACCGCCTCAAACAGGGGCGACCACTGCTCATGGCTTCGAGAGTTCAGCGGAGCCTGCGCCAGCTCGAAGTCGGGGTGGTTCGCGTTGTGCACGATCAACAGCCGATCACCCGCCGGCTCGACGTCGTACTCGACGCCGTGACGGCGAGGTGCCACCACCCTTGGCTCGCTCAGAGGCGCTGAAGCATCGAGCAACAGCACCTCGGAGGTCAGCTTGGAGCCCACCTGGATGATCACCCAGGCGTCGTCGCGCGAGGACCCGATGCCCATCCAGAACCGCTCGTCCGGCTCCTCGAACACCAAGGCATCGCCCTGCGTGGGTGTCCCCACCTCATGGCGCCAGACCTGATGGGGGCGCCAT